>NZ_JBFTEP010000090.1:0-14744 GCF_047229365.1 Cellulomonas pasadenensis
CCCCCCCCCCCCCACAACCCCTTTTCAACCACCCCCCCCCCCCCCAAAACAACACTTTCTGTGCTTGGGGGGCAGCGTATTTTGTTTAAAAGAGACCGGACCCCGCCGGGGCCGCGGGGCCGGCGGGGCCGGCGCGCCCCGCCGACGGGACGTCGCGCGGGGCGGTGCGCCGCGGGGCCGCCGTCATGGCGTCCGGCACGGCCGTGTCCCGGCTGCTCGGCTTCCTGCGCGCGATGGCGCTCGCCGCGGCGATCGGCGCGACCGGGCAGGCCGCCGACGCCTTCTCCGTCGCCAACAAGCTGCCGAACGTGCTGTTCATGCTGCTCGCGGGCGGCGTGCTCAACGCGGTCCTCGTGCCGCAGGTCGTGCGCGCGTACAAGCGGCAGGCGGGGCAGGAGTACGTCGACCGGCTGCTGTCGTTCGGGTTCGCGCTGCTCGCGGTGCTCACCGTCGGGCTGACCCTGGCGGCGCCGCCGCTCGTCCGCCTGTACGCCGACTTCGCCAGCGAGGCGCAGCTGCAGCTGGCGATCACGTTCGCGTACTGGTGCATCCCCCAGCTGTTCTTCTACGGCGCCTACGCGCTGCTCGGCCAGGTCCTCAACGCACGGCAGTCGTTCGGCCCGTACATGTGGGCGCCGGTCGTCAACAACGTCGTGTCGATCGTCGGCTTCGGCGTGTTCATCGCGGTGTTCGGGCGCGACGTCACCGCGGCCGCGACCTGGGACGCGGGCCGCATCGCCGTGCTCGCGGGCACGGCCACCCTCGGCGTGGTCGCGCAGGCGCTCGTCCTCGTGCCGTTCCTGCGCCGCGCGGGCGTCTCGTACCGGTGGCGCTGGGGCTTGCGCGGGTCCGGGCTGGGTCGGGCGGGCACCGTCGCGACGTGGACGTTCGTGGGGCTGGCGATCGGCCTGCTGGGCAACCTCCTCGTCAGCCGGGTCGCGTCCGCGGCGCCGGGCGCCTCCGACGACGCGTACGTCGCCGGCAACGCGGCCTACGACTACGCCTTCACGTTGTTCATGCTGCCCCACTCGCTGGTGACGGTGTCGCTCCTGACCGCGCTCTTCACGCGGCTGTCGACGCAGGCCCACGACGAGGACACCGCCGCCGTGCGGGGGACCCTGTCGTCCGGGCTCCGTGTGGTCGGGCTCTTCACCGTGCTGGCGGCAGCGGGTCTGGTCGTGCTCGCGGAGCCGGTCACGCGGCTGGTGCTGTTCAGCCAGCCGCAGGGGTCGGTCGACGCGGTCGCGGGCGTGGTCGCCGCGATGGCCGTCGGGCTGCCCGCGTTCGGCGCGTGGTCGATGTGCCAGCGCGTGTACTACGCCTACGAGGACGCGAGGGGCATGGTGCCGATCCAGGTCGCCATGGTCGTCGTCGTGGTCGGCGGCACGCTGCTCGGCCAGGCGCTGCTGCCGAGCACCGCCTGGGTCGCCGGCGCCGGCCTGTCGATGAGCGTGTCGTACGTGGTCGGCGCGGTCGCGGCCCTGGTCCTGCTGCGGCGGCGGCTGCGGGACGTCGACGCCCGCGCCGTCGTCCGCACGCACGCGCGGGCCCTGCTCGCGGGTCTCGTCGCCGCCGGGGTGGGCCTGCTCGGGCTGCTCGCGCTCGAGCGGTGGGGACCCGAGGGCGTCGCCGGCGCCGTCGTGCAGTGCGTCGTGGTGGGTGGCGCGATGGGCCTGGTCTACCTCGGCGGGCTGCGGCTGATGCGGGTCCGGGAGCTCGACCTGCTGCTCGGGCCGCTGCTCCGCAGGCTCCGCAGGGGGCGGGGTCCCGACCGACCCGTCTAGCATGGCCCCGGGGTGGGCGGCCGGCGTGCGCGGTCGGACGTGATCGGACGGGTGGTCGGACGAGCGGAGGTGCGGACGTGGCGGAGGTCGGCCGGGGCACGGTGCTGGCGGGGCGCTACCGCGTGCTCGAACCCCTCCCCTCCGACCTCGACGGCGTGTCCGTCTGGCGGGCGACCGACCAGATCCTCGACCGCCCCGTGCGCGTCCGCGTGCTGCAGTCCGGCGACGTCGCCCCCGCGCTCGACGCGGCCCGTCGCGCCGCCCTCGTCACCGACGCCCGGCTCGTGCGCGTCCTCGACGTCGGTACGCACGAGGGTGTCGGCTACGTCGTCTCCGAGCAGATCGTGGGCGCGTCGCTCGCGCAGCTCGTCGAGAACGGCCCGCTCACGGCCGACCAGGCCCGTGCCGTCGTCGGCGAGGCGGCCGCGGCCCTCGAGGTCGCCCGGCGGCGCGGCGTGCACCACCTCGCCCTGCGCCCCTCCGTCGTGCACGTGTCCGCCGACGGCCGCGTGCTCATCGCCGGGCTCGCACTCGACGCCGCCCTCCTCGGCGTCCCGCACGGCGACGCCACCGCCACCAGCCGCCGCGACGCCGTCGACCTCGTCCGGCTGCTCTACACGGGCCTGACCGGCCGCTGGCCCGCCGACCGCGACGGCGTCCTCCAGGTCGCCGGCATGGAGCTCGCTCCCGTCCTCGACGGCGGTCCCGTGCCGCCCGCCGAGCTCGCCGCCGGCGTCCCCAACGACCTCGACACGCTCTGCACCGTGACCCTCGGCGGGTACGAGGACGGCCCCCACAGCCCCGGCGACCTCGTGCACGAGCTCGAGCCGTGGGGCGAGATCCGCGTGGGCCGGTCCGCCGACGACGTCGCCGCACGCCCGGGCGCCGCCGCCGCGGCGGGGTCGGCGCCGGCCGAGGTCGAGGCCGCGACCGCGCCCGTCCGGGTGCCCCGGCAGTCCGTGCGGACGGTGTTCGACGAGGCGCCTCCCGGCGTCGTGCGTCCCGGCACGCCGCCGCCCGCCGCCCCCGCGCGCGCGAGCGGCCTGCCGACGTCGACGTCTCGGGTGGAGCGCACGAGCGCGCTGCCGGCGGCGGGTGCCGTCGGCGCCGCGGGGGTCGGTGCCGCCGGGGTCGGTGCCGCAGGGGTCGGTGCCGCGC
The DNA here is from genome assembly GCF_047229365.1 of Cellulomonas pasadenensis. Lineage (NCBI taxonomy): Bacteria > Bacillati > Actinomycetota > Actinomycetes > Micrococcales > Cellulomonadaceae > Cellulomonas > Cellulomonas pasadenensis. The sequence continues at coordinate 2,943 of NZ_JBFTEP010000090.1, forward strand.
ACGGGGCGCCCGCCGCCGCGGCGCCCACCCTGCCCGCCAGCCTCCCGCCCGTCTCCGCAGGTGACGGCGGCGGCGCGCCCGCGTCCGTCCCGCCCGCCGCGGACGACGACGGCTGGGGCACCGCCGCCTGGGGTGGCGACGACGGTGGCGACGACCCGTTCCCGTTCGAGCAGGACGAGCCGGAGGGCCGGCGCCGCTTCGACCCGACGGCCGTCGTGCTGGTCGTCGTGGGGATCGTGGTGCTCGTCGGGCTCGTCTTCGCCGCACGGGCGCTGTTCACGCTGCCCGACGACGGCGACCCGGGCGGCGGCACGCAGGCCGAGGAGCCCGCCGCCCCGCCGTCGTCCGAGCCGCCCGCGGAGGGCGAGGAGCCCGCGCCCGAGGAGCCGGCCGCCGGCGGCCCGCCCGTCGTGCTGGGCATCCGCACCGTCAACCCCACCGACCCGGCGGGCGAGCGCGAGGAGGAGGTCGGCCGCGCGATCGACGGCGACCCGGCCACCTTCTGGTTCTCCCAGACGTACTCGCGGCCCGACTTCGGCGGCCTCAAGGACGGTGTCGGCCTCGAGGTGCGGCTCGCCCAGCCCACCGCCGTCAGCGGAGTGACACTGCTGGTCAACGGCACGGGCGGCAACGTCGAGGTGCGTGCCACCGGCGGCGACGCGCCGACCACCGGCGACGTGCTGGCGTCCGGCCCGATGGGCCCGGAGACGGCCCTGACGTTCGCCGCGCCGGTCGAGACGGACGTGCTCACGGTGTGGTTCAGCGAGCTGCCGACCATGGCCGACGGGCGCTTCCGCATCGAGCTCACCGAGCTGACGGTCGGCTGACCCGGCGCCCGGACCGGGTCGTCGACAGGGCCTCCCGCGGCGCCGCGGACGGGTCCCGCACCGGGAACAGATCGGCCCTACGATCGGTTTGACGGGGCAGATCAGGCCACCACCCGAGGGCCGTCGCCCGCGCGACGCACCGAACGACAAGCGAGGCACCTGTGAGCGCTCAGAACCCCGGCACCACCGAGCAGGGCGACGTCCACGACGTCGTCATCGTCGGTTCCGGACCCGCGGGGTACACCGCCGCCGTCTACGCCGCCCGCGCGGGCCTCGCGCCCGTCGTCGTGGCCGGCTCGGTGACCGCCGGCGGTGCGCTGATGAACACCACCGAGGTGGAGAACTTCCCCGGCTTCCCCGACGGCGTCCAGGGCCCCGAGCTCATGGACAACATGCAGAAGCAGGCCGAGAAGTTCGGCGCGACCGTCCTGTGGGACGACGCGACGGAGCTCGACCTCGCCGGCGACGTCAAGACCGTGACGACCGGCGGCGGCGAGGTCTACCGCGCCCGCACCGTCATCCTCTCCACCGGCTCCGCCTACCGCGAGCTCGGCCTCCCGGACGAGAAGCGGCTCTCCGGCCGCGGCGTGTCCTGGTGCGCGACGTGCGACGGGTTCTTCTTCCGCGACCAGCCGATCGTCGTCGTGGGCGGCGGCGACTCCGCTGTCGAGGAGGCCACCTTCCTCACGCGGTTCGGCTCGAGGGTCACGATGGTGCACCGTCGCGACGAGCTGCGCGCCTCCAAGATCATGGCCGACCGCGCGTTCTCGAACCCGAAGATCGAGTTCGCGTGGAACTCCGAGGTCGTCGGCATCCTCGGCGACGAGAAGGTGACGGGCGTCGTGCTGCGGGACACGCAGACCGGCGAGACGCGCGAGCTCGAGGCGGGCGGCCTCTTCGTCGCCATCGGCCACGTCCCGCGCTCCGACCTCCTCGTCGGTCAGGTCGACCTGGACGAGAACGGCTACGTGCAGGTCGCCGGCCGCACCACCGCCACCAACCTCCCCGGCGTGTTCGCGTGCGGCGACCTCGTCGACCACACCTACCGCCAGGCGATCACCGCGGCGGGTTCGGGCTGCTCCGCCGCCCTCGACGCGCAGCACTACCTCGCCGGCCTCGCGTACACGGCCGACGTCGAGGACCCGATCATCCCCGCCGACGCGACGGCGGACGTCCCGGAGGTGCAGGAGTGAGCACGATCGACGTCACGGACGACACCTTCGAGGCGGAGGTCCTGCGCAGCGACGTCCCCGTCGTCGTCGACTTCTGGGCGCCGTGGTGCGGCCCGTGCCGCATGGTGTCGCCCGTCCTCGAGGAGCTGTCCGAGGACTACGCCGGCCGCGTCAAGGTCGTCAAGGTGAACGCGGACGAGAACCCGCGGCTCAGCCGGGACTACCAGGTGCAGTCGATCCCGCTCATCGCGTTCTTCGCCGGCGGCGAGCTCGAGAAGACGGTGGTCGGCGCGAAGCCGAAGTCGATGCTGAAGGAGGCGGTCGAGGAGGTCCTGCACCTGCAGGGCTGACACCTCCGACCGCCACGCGGTGACGGCTCGCCGTCGTAGCGACGCCCCGGTCGTGTCCCTCGCGGACACGGTCGGGGCGTCGTCGTACCGGGGCGCGCCACCCGGAGGCCGTGCCTGAGCCCGCGGCCGCCTCGGGACCCTCATCGGGACGACCGACGAGGTCCCGAGAGAACGCCGCTGGGCGAAGAAGCGCCGTGGAAACGCCGCCTGTACGGCTACAGAAGTTCCCCCAGAAGCCCTGAGAGCGCCGAACGGTGCCGATCCGCGCTGCCGAGAAAGCCCGACGAGCGCCTCGAGTCGCCCAGGGAAAGCCCCGCCAGCCCGTGCAGGACGCCGCACGACGCCCCGCGGCGTGGTCCGGCGGCCCAGGCCTCGTCTTCCGGAGCCGCCGGCCGTCGCGGGGTCAGCCGCGCAGCAGGCCCGGGTCGTCCGGGGCCAGCGACGAGAGGATCCGGTTGAGGTCCTGCACCGACGCGAACTCGACGGTGAGCTTGCCGCGGGTCTTGCCCAGGTCGACCTTGACGCGGGTCTCGAAGCGGTCGGACAGGCGCGACGCGAGGTCGTCGAGCGCCTCGTTGCGCACGCCCGCGCGGGGGCGGGGACGACGGGTCGGTGCGGTCTCGTCGCCACCGAGCGCCACGATCTCCTCGACGGCGCGGACCGACAGCCCCTCCGACACGATCCGCTGCGCGAGCCGCTCGATGGCGGCGCCGTCCGCGAGTCCCAGGAGTGCCCGGGCGTGCCCGGCGCTGATCACGCCGGCAGCGACGCGGCGCTGCACGAGCGGAGGCAGCCGCAGGAGGCGCAGCGTGTTGGAGATCTGCGGTCGCGAGCGGTGGATCCGCGTCGCCAGCTCCTCGTGCGTGCAGCCGAAGTCGTCGAGGAGCTGCTGGTAGGCGGCCGCCTCCTCGAGCGGGTTCAGCTGCGCGCGGTGCAGGTTCTCGAGCAGCGCGTCGCGGAGCAGGTCGCTGTCGTCGGTGTCGCGCACGATCGCGGGGACGGTCGCGAGGCCGGCCTCCTGCGTGGCGCGCCACCGCCGCTCACCCATGATGAGCTCGTAGCCGTCGTCGACCGCGCGGACGACGACGGGCTGCAGCACGCCGATCTCCCGGATCGACCCGACGAGCTCGGCGAGGGCGTCCTCGTCGAACACCGACCGCGGCTGACGCGGGTTCGGCCGGATCGACTCGACGGGCAGCTCGGCGAAGCGGGCGCCGGGCACCGGCAGGAGCCCGTCGCCGGCGTCGGCCGGCGCGTCCGTGGCGGGGTTCTCCCCCACGGCCGACGCCGTGGCGCCGTCCTGCGCGGCCGCGGCACCGTCGCCGTCCGTGCCGCCCGCGGGTCGGTCCGGCTCCGCGCCGGGCGCACCGTCCACCGCCGATCCGGACGTGTCGGCCGGGGAGGCGTCGTGCGGTGCGACGCCCGTGCCGGCGTCGACCTGCGTCGGCGCGTCGAGGTCTACCGGGTCGCTGACCTGCGTCGACGCCGTCGCGGTGTCCTCAGCGGGCGCCGCCGCCTTGCGCGAGTCGGGGAAGAAGACGTCGACGGGACGCTCCGCCGTCGACCGCGGCTGGTCCAGGCCGGTCGGGATGAGGGCGCCGAGTCCGCGCCCCAGGCCGCGCCGCTTCTCGCTCACTGGTCCTCCTGTACGGGAGCCTGCGCCGCGGGCGTGCCGCTCGCCGGCGTCGTGCTGGACGTGGCGGTCGCCGTGCCGGTGACGGCACGCTCCGCCAGCTCGCGGGCGGCCTCGAGGTACGCGAGCGCACCCGACGAGCCGCCGTCGTAGGTCATGACCGTCTGCCCGTAGCTGGGCGCCTCGGAGATGCGGACCGATCGCGGCACCGTCGTGCGCAGCGTGCGGTCCGGGAAGTGCGTGCGCACCTCCTCCGCGACCTGCTGGGCGAGGTTCGTGCGCGCGTCGTACATGGTCAGCAGGATCGTCGAGACCCGCAGCGTCGGGTTGAGGTGCGCCTGGATGAGGTCGATCGTCTTGAGGAGCTGCGACAGACCCTCGAGCGCGTAGTACTCGCACTGGATCGGGATGAGGACCTCGCGTGCGACCACGAAGGCGTTGACGGTGAGGAGCCCGAGGCTGGGCGGGCAGTCGACGAAGACGTAGTCGATGCGGTCCATGCCCTGGTCGAGGCGCCACTGCAGGTACTGGTCGAGCGCCGTCCGCAGCCGCGTCTCGCGCGCCACCATCGAGACGAGCTCGATCTCCGCACCCGACAGGTCGATGGTCGCAGGCAGGCACCACAGGCCGGGCACCTCGGGGCTCTCCTGCACGGCCTCGTGCATGGGAGCACCGTCGACGAGCACCTCGTAGATCGAGGGCGTGCCGGCACGGTGGTCGATGCCGAGCGCCGTCGACGCGTTGCCCTGCGGGTCGTTGTCGAGGACGAGCACCTTCAGGCCCGCCTGCGCGAGCGCGGCGGCGAGGTTCACCGTGGTGGTCGTCTTGCCGACGCCACCCTTCTGGTTCGCGACGGTGATGACGCGCGTCTGCGGCGGGGCGGGGAACTTGCGCCCGCGCAGCTCGATGCGGCGGCGGGCGTCCACCTGGAGCTCAGCCATGAGCGGCGTGTCGGCGGACGGTCGCGGGAGGCTCTCGACGAGTGCGGCACGGCGCACCTCGTCCGGGTCGGTCGCCGTCGTGTCGACCGACGCGCCCGCGGATGCGGCCGCCTGCTCTCCTACCGTGCCGGTCACGGCACTCCCCTCCCCGTCGTCGTGGCTGTCGCCATCCCGGGTCGGCTGGGGCTCGTCGTGCGGGCCGTCGATGGACGTCGTGGACGTCGCCGCCGCGCTCGCCTCCGCGGCATCCGGGGCCTCCGCGGCGCTGTCACCGACAGCCGCAGAGCCCGTGCTGGCGTCCGGGGTGGCTGACGGCTCAGTCTCCCACGAGTATGCGGCGCCGATGTCGGCGACCGACACGGGCTGGGGACGACCTCCGGCTCGTCGCGGGCGGTTGTCCACCTCGCTCGCGCCCGCACTCGCGACCGACTCGCCGCTGCGGTGCACTGGCGAGTCCGTTCCACGTGAAACGGCGCCGCCGCCGGCGATGCCGTCCGGCCCTGTCGTTCCACGTGAAACGGCGGGCGCGACGGTGGGTGCGCTTCCCTCATGCGCGTCGGCGGGCGTCTGGTCCGCACCCTCGGTTCCACGTGAAACCTCGGTGTCGCGGGCGCTGACGTCGGCCGCGAGCTGCGCCGCGTCCCCGTGGCCATCCGTCAGACGCGCCGAGGTCGCGCGCACGGCGGGTGCTGATGTCTCCTGCACGGCGGTGATCTCCGCGCTGGCAGCAGCGACCAGCGGCGCGCGCGCGCCCGCGCGCGCAGCGGCGCTCGAGACGGTCCGACCCGCCGCGCCCTGCAGCGACGCGCCAGGCGCAGCAGGTGCAGCAGGTGCAGCAGGTGCAGCAGGTGCAGCAGGTGCAGCAGGTGCGAGGGTAGGCAGTGCGACCTCGGTGATTGACGCCCCGGACCGGCGGTCGTCGGCTCCATGACTTCCAGCACCGCCCTCGGTCTCCGTTCCACGTGGAACAGGACCGTCGAGCGCGCCGTCGCGAGCCGCATGGCACGTTTCACGTGAAACGACGCTCTCGGCGCCGACCGCGGTGACGCCACCGTGTCGGGTCGTCTCCCGGGCGTCCGGAGCGGTCCGGCCGGAGGAGTCGGCCGCGACCGCTCCCCCGGTGATCGGGAGGCCGCGCGGATCCTCGAGTGACCCACGTCCGTCCGCACCGGGGTTCGCGCCGGTCACGCTCCGAGGCCCCGCCGGCACGTCTGCGAGCTCGGAGGGCCCGGCCGCGCGTGCCGCCCCGTCCTCGACGGGGGCGACCGACGCGCCGGCGTGCGATGCATCCGTCGACACGTGGGAGCTCGGTCCGGTGCCGGTGGACGGGACGTCGGCCGCCGCACCACCGTCCTGAGGCGCGCCCGCGTGCGCGGGGTCGGGGGCGGCACCGGCGCCCGTCCCGACGGTCCGCGTGTCGGCGCCTCGGTCCGGGCCGCCGTCGTCGCCAGGCGTGGACGGCAGCCAGGTCGAAGGCTCGTTCGCTACGGACGGTGCCGGACCCCTGGGCGGGACGGCCGGCGCGGGACGTGCCTCGAGCGCGGCCTGGGCGCGCGCCTTCTCCTCGCGCCGCTTCTTCCTACCGAACATCACCACTCCCTCCGCGCACCGCTGTGACGACGTAGGTCGGGTCGAGGCCCGGGAGCGTCCGCGCCTCGTGCACGGCCGTCTCGACCAGCCGCAGCTTGCGCACGACGCTTCCCGCCGCCGCGAGCTCGTCACGGGCGCGTGAGCCCTTCAGCGCGACCACGGTCCCGCCCGTGCGCACGAGGGGCACCGTCCAGCGGAACAGCTTGTCGAGCGCCGCGACGGCGCGTGCGGTGACGGCGTCCGCCTCGAGCGCGCCGTCGAGCTCCTGCGCGCGGGCCCGTCGCACGGTCACGTTGCCCAGGCCGGTCGCCGCGACGACGTCCTCGAGCCAGGTCGTGCGGCGCTCCATCGGTTCGACGAGCACGACCTCCGCCTCCGGTCGCATCGCGGCGACCACCACGCCGGGAAGTCCTGCACCCGAGCCGACGTCGACGATGACGCCGGTCGACGGGAGGTACGGCACGACCGCCGCGGAGTTGAGCAGGTGCCGCTCCCAGAGCCGGCCGACCTCGCGCGGCCCGATGAGGCCGCGGAGCTCGCCCTCCTCGACAAGCATGCGGTGGAACCGCTCGACCTGCGGCCACGCCGTCCCGAAGTACTCCGGGAGCCGCTCGTCGCCGTCGAGCGGGTCGGGGGCGTCGTCGCCGGCGGCCGCGGGTGCACGGCCGGTCTCGTCCACCACGCACGACCCCCGGTTCTCGTCGGGCCGCGGCGGCGCGGCGCTCATCGGCTCTCCGGCCCTGGTCGACCGGGCCGCGCGCCTACGCTACTAGGCCCGCGGCGCCCGCAGCCGGTGCACGCGCCGCGGGCACACTCCGGACATCTCCCTCGGGCGGGGCGTGCGGGGCACCGGTGGCTGCCGTCGCTCCGACGCGGTCCGGACGTCGTCCCCGCGGCGGACACAGGTACAGGGCCGGGTGCGGCGGCAGCGGCCGTGTCACGACGAGCATCGCCGGTCTCGCCAGGCCGGTACGGGACCAGCGCAGGACGCACGCGCTGCACGTGACCGGTCCCCGACGCAGCAGGCGCCCGGCCTGAGGCCGTCCGTACCGACGCTCGCGGCTCTCCCGCCGGCTCGCGGGCCGAGCCGCCGCTCCGGACGACCACCTCTCGAACGCCCGCACCGACCGCTCTCACGCCCCGCGTCGTGGCACCGGGGCAGACGCGTCGCCGCTTCCCGGTCCGGCCCGACTCCCCCGGGCCTCTCCCGTCGAGGCCGGGGCACCACGAGTCCCGGTCTCGAGCCCTACCGCCTCGGCCCACACCTGCGTCACCGGCACCGGCACAGACCACTCCGGCGGGATTCAGCCGTACCGCCCTCCCGTCGCCCGCCGACCACCGCAGCAGCGGTGCGACGGCCACGCGACCGGTGCGGCCTTCTCCGTCCGCCGTCGCCGCATCACTGGCACAGCGCGAACGGTCGGTGCCCCATGGCGCCACCCCTCCGCGAAGGCAATCGCGCCGGCGCGGATCGGTCGACGAGCCGCTGCGTCCGTGGGTCAGCTCGCCGCAGCGCGGCGTCGTGGCCGGCCGCGCACAGACGCGTACCGGTGCCCGACGACCACGCGGCATGTGCGCCTCCGCGCCCGGACGCCGTTTCACGTGGAACGGCACCGTACGGCCGCGCCGTGCGACCGGCGGCCGAACCTCCGACCCCGGCTGACTGGGCCGTCGCATCGACGACCCACAGGATGACGCGGCCAGCCGGGACCTCGTTCGGCGCGCGATGGTGCGAGTGCCGCGCGACCAGCGGGGGCTGCCCGACCGCGCGGGACGGGATGGCACCCCGGCACACGAGTCAGACGGCGCGAGCGGGCGTCGACGATCGGCCTGAGGCAACAGCGAACGCAGCCGGAGCCGGCCCTCGATGAGGCTGCCTCCGGATGAGCCGCTCCAGCGCCGTCGGTGCGTCCGGCACCCCCGAGCTCCCCCTACGGCGCCGCGCACTGCTGCGCGCCGGCCCGTGCCGTTCCGGTCCGATCCCGCTCCGCTCCACGCGGCGCGTGTGTCGACGGGAGGCCGCTCGGGCGGTGCTCTGGAGCGGTGACGCCGACACGAGGACGACGAGTCCCCGGACACTTGGCGGCTCCGGTCGCGCGACCACATGCCTGCGCGCGTTCCCCTACCCGACTGAGACTCGCCTAAGGCGGTGGGTCCATGAGCGTGTGCGCCCCGTGAGGATGACGGCGTCGTCGCGGTACCTGGTGTTCTCCGGGAAGCAGTCGGCCCGCTCTCCGTCGACGTCCGCGTCATACGCCTGGCCCCGCGTCGCCGGCGCGCCAGACCCGATGCGGTGGTGCGGACAAGGCGTGCTCCGCCGGCACCTGCGCCCGGGCGCTCCAGGCCTGCGGCATCGAAGTCGTCGTCCCTGCGGGACCGACGAGATCGCCGTCCGCACACGACACGGAGCTCACGGCGGAAGACCACGCGGACGCGAGCAGAGCGACGATCGCGGCCGCGACGCCGCCGAACGCCACGTCGCCCTGACCCAGCAGTGGAGAGGGAGGGCCACCAACGACGCCAGGCTCGCCACCACCTCAGGTGCCGCAGTCATCCCCGCCGCCTGCATCACCTCGTCAGGTAGACAGCCGGTCGTCTACACGTCACGTATGTGCAGCAGGTTGCGCAGGTTCACCTGCCGCCTCACGTGCGCTCGCTCGACGCCGTCGACGAGGACTGCGGCTCCGCACCACGTCGCCCCGCTGAGCTCCACCACACCACGCGCCGCCTCGACCTGGGCACCCGTCGCGACCCAGTCGTCCACGAAGAGCACGCGCTCCCCGCCGCTCGGCAGCGCCCGGCGCGCCCCGAGTCGAAGGTGTCGGTCGCGGTAGTCCGGCGGCGTCGTCACCTGTACCCACGCGTCCGAATCGGCCGCCGACGTATGGTCCTTCAGCAGCTCCACGAACCCGACACGGAGATGGACCACCACCGGGCACCGAGGAGCGAGCCCCGGGACTGCGGTGCGACTATCACCCTCGGCGACACGTCCGGGAACCGACCGGCCAACGCCGGGCCGAGCTGCGCCAGCAGCCCGCATCCCGCCACCACCTGCTCAGGTCGGCGCGCACGTCCGGGTCCGTCCGGTCACCCAGCCCGCGACATCGCTCCCTCAAGCGCTCCTCGATCACGCCTGGTCCTAGGAGCGCTTGCGCACCTCACGAGCGTCCGCGCCCCTGCAGGAGACGCCGCCTGGAGCGGCATGGCGCCGTCGTCGACCAGACGGTCGTCACGGGCGGCCGACCGGCGACCGAGCCGAGCCCGGACGGACAGAGCTCTCGGCGGAGCGCGACGGAGGGCCGACGCGCGCGAGGGGAAGAGGGTGCACGATCCGCACCCGCGGACCTCGGCGAGCTCGTGACGCCAGCGGTCGGCCCGCCACGGCGGACGTGTCCGGTCGCCGGTCCTCCGCTGCGTGTGCCGCGCACGGGTGCTCCGGCACCCGTCGGCGGTCGTCCTGCCCCGCCACCCCATCCCGCCGAGGTGCCGCTCTGGATGCCGGCGATCGTCCCGCCGTCCTGCAGACAACGTCGTCAGGCGTCGCACCCGAGAGGAACGCCCATTCAGTACGGGCGTACGCACGTCAGCCGTCTGCCGACACCTGTGCATCTAGGCGACCTCGCGTACTTGGCGCGCCGACCAGCGTGTTTCACGTGGAACGACCCCGAGCACGCGACCGTCGGCAGTGCGTTTCACGTGAAACGCGGAGCCGACGTGACAAGCCGCGCGGTGCCAACTTCGCTCCGAGCGCACCCCGACGAGGTCGAGCTCGCGGTACGCCGGCACTCGCACCGTGCGGCTCCAGCCCTGCGCGCCGGGGCCTCATCTGACCCAGCCCCTACGCGCGGCACTGACCGACGCGGGGCCGGGACCGACGACACCGTGCGGTCCGACCGCGTCGACGGCGGCTCAGCGACCCTTGTCGAACGCCCTCGTCATTCTCGAGCGGTCGCAGTGAGACCGGACGACGACACGTCGACGCAGTCGCGGGAGCGCGATCTCTCCGTCGCCAAGCGCCGTACGGGTGGGCACGCGGCGATGTGCGCGGTGCGACGACGCACCCACCTCCTGCTCGTCCCGACGCCGAGCGACGCCCTCACCGGCCGACCCTGATCGTCACCCCGTCCCCCACGTCAGCCGAGAAGCGCGGGTTTCCGCACCGTCCGGCGGTCCCGTCCGCGCCACAGAGGCCCGGGCGCCCCCACCCCGACCTCCCCGTATAACCCCGCTGACCGGAGGAGCACACGGCCCACGTGCCGTCCGACGTCACTGGCCGGCTCACTCGACGCTGTCGACCGGCAGCCCGCGCGCGTCGAGGTTCCACGTGGAACGGTGGCGCAGCACGCGGCGTCGTCGCTCCGCGAGCCGCACGGCAACGGGCACACCCGTCGTTCCACGTGGAACACGACCACCCGCGCTGACGCCGGCACCGTCCGTGGTCGATAGCCGACCTTTGCCAGGGACGACGAAGGGCGGCGACCGACGCGGTCGCCGCCCCTCGTACGTCACACACTCAGGCGGGACGCACCACCACACGACGCTGCGGCTCGACGCCCTCCGAGTCGCTGACGAGCCCCGCCTCCGCGACGGCGTCGTGCACCACCTTGCGCTCGAACGGGTTCATCGGCTCCAGGCGGACCGCCTCCCCCGACGAGCGCACCTCGTCGATCGCCACCTGGGCGACGGCGACCAGCTCCGCGCGACGTGCGGCGCGGTGCCCCGCCACGTCGAGCATGAGCCGGCTGCGCTCCCCCGTCCGCGTCTGCACGGCGAGGCGCGTGAGCTCCTGCAGCGCGTCCAGGACCTCGCCGTCGGCACCGATCAGACGGCGCACGGAGGCGTCGTCGCCGTCCTCCGCCACGATCTCGACGGCCGCACGGCCGTGGTCCACGTCGATCTCGATGTCACCGTCGAGGTCGGTGATGTCCAGCAGCTCCTCGAGGTAGTCGGCGGCGATCTCGCCCTCCTCCTCCAGGCGTCGCACGACGTCCCCGTCGACGGCCGTCTCCGGCTGGGTGCTCATGTCTCCTCCGATCACACGCCGCGTGCTCGCGGCCACGTCCGTGGTGCTGCCGTCAGGAGGCGTCGGGGGCCTCGGTGGCCCCGCCGCCCGAGCTCGTGCCGGGTGCACGCGTCGCCCCACCGGGCCGCGTCCCCCCGCCCTTGGCGTTCTTGGGTCGCGCCTTCCCCGCCGCAGCGCCCGCCGTCCCGCCCGCCGGGCTCGTGCCGCCTGCCGGGCGCTTGCTTCCGGCTGCGCCCGTGCCGCCCGCGGCGCCCGTGCCACCGGCG
>NZ_JBFTEP010000091.1:0-14661 GCF_047229365.1 Cellulomonas pasadenensis
GGCACCCGGTGCGCCGGCCCCGACCGCCGCGGCTCCCCCGCCGCCGGCGAGCGCCGCCGCGCGCCGCTCGAGGTACTCCTCGACGCCACCGGGCAGGTCCCGCAGTCGACCGTCGCCGAGCAGCGCGACCTGCCGGTCGCAGACGCGCTCGAGCAGGTACCGGTCGTGCGAGACGACGATGAGCGTGCCGGGCCAGCCGTCGAGCAGGTCCTCGACGGCGGCGAGCGTGTCGGTGTCGAGGTCGTTGGTCGGCTCGTCGAGCAGCAGGACGTTGGGCTCGCCGACGAGCAGGCGCAGCAGCTGGAGGCGCCGGCGCTCGCCGCCGGACAGGTCCCGGACCGGCGTGCGGGCGCGCTCGCGCGTGAACCCGAGCCGCTCGACGAGCTGGCTCGCGCTCACCTCCTTGCCGCCGACCACCATCGTCCGCCTCTCGCGCTCGACGGCCTCGGTGACGCGCAGGTCGGCGACCTCGTCGAGGTCCTCGACGTCCTGGCGCAGCTCGGCGACCTGCACGGTCTTGCCGCGCTTGACGCGGCCGGACGTCGGCTGGGCGCGGCCGGTGAGCAGCCGCAGCAGCGTCGACTTGCCGGCGCCGTTGACGCCGACGACGCCGTACCGGTCGCCCGGGCCGAGCCGCCACGTCACGTCGTCGAGCAGCACGCGCCCGTCGGGCAGCGTGTACGTCACGCCCTCGAGGTCGAGCACGTCCTTGCCGAGCCGCGCGGTGGCGGTGCGCGCGAGCTCGAGGGAGTCGCGCGGCGGCGGCTCGTCGGCGATGAGGGCGGCGGCCGCGTCGAGGCGGAAGCGGGGCTTGGAGGTGCGCGCCGGGGCGCCGCGGCGCAGCCACGCGAGCTCCTTGCGCAGCAGGTTCTGCCGCTTGGTCTCGACGGTCGCCGCCTGCTGCGCGCGCTCGGCGCGGGCCAGCACGTACGCGGCGTAGCCGCCCTCGTACTGGTCGACGACGCCGTCGTGGACCTCCCACGTGCGCGTGCACACCGCGTCGAGGAACCAGCGGTCGTGCGTGACGACGACGAGCGCGCCCGAGCTGCCGGCGTACCGCTCGCTCAGGTACCGCGCGAGCCACGCGACGCCCTCGACGTCGAGGTGGTTCGTCGGCTCGTCGAGCACGAGCACCTCGTCGTCGCGCACGAGCAGCGCGGCGAGCGCGACCCGGCGCCGCTGCCCGCCGGACAGCGTCGCGAGGTCGGCACCGAGGTCGACGTCGGCCAGCAGGCCGCTGTGCACGGCGCGGACGCGGGCGTCGGACGCCCACTCGTGCGCGTCGGCGGACCCGTGCACGGCGTCGAGCACCGTGCCGGAGCCGAGGTCGTCCCGCTGGTCGAGCAGCGCGACGCGCGTGCCGCCCGCGCGGGTGACGCGGCCCGTGTCCGGGTCCTGACGGCCGGCGAGCACGCGCAGGAGCGTCGACTTGCCGGCGCCGTTGGGGCCGACGACGCCGATGCGCTGGCCGTCGTCGACGCCGAGGCTGACGCCGTCCAGGAGGGTGCGGGTGCCGAGGGTGAGGTGGACGCTGTCCGCGCCGAGCAGATGAGCCATGTCGGGCTCATCCTCCCAGGTGCACCGCCAGGGCGTCGAAGAGGCCCCGCGTCCCCTCCTCGCGCTGCGCGGCGCTGTCGAGCCCGTCGAGGTGCACGCCGTGCTCGGTGTACCGCAGGTGGGTGCCCTCGCCGTCGGCCTCGAGCTCGTAGGTGGCGAGCGAGGTCGAGATGTGGGCGCCGTCGAGCCACATGTCGTAGGTGAGGACGATCCGCTCGTGCTCGACGACGTCGGTGTACGTCGCGACGTAGCGGCTGAGGGTCCCGCCGTCGAACCGGCCCTCGTCGACGGCCGTGCCGCCGACCCGGAGGTCGTCGGACTCCTCGGTCTTGGTCCAGCCCTCGCCCGCGCCGAACCACGCGCGCTTCTCGTCGAGGTCCGCGAACGCCCGCCACACCCGGGCGACGGGCGCGTCGAGCGTGCGCTCGATCACGAACGTCGAGTGGGCGACGGAGCGGGTCGTGCCGGTGGTGCTCGTGGTGCTCGTCATGGGTCCTCCTCGGCCGGGGCCCACGCCGGACGGGCCGGGCCAATACTTAGGCTGCTGCTTAAGTATTGGCCCGGCCGTCGTCGGTGGTCAAGACCTCAGTCGTCGGCCGACCGGGCGAGCGCCTCGCGCACCGCGACACGGCCGCCCATGCGCAGCACCGACCGCTCGTAGATGCGCGCCGCCACCGCGATCACGGCGAGCGTCGCGGCGATCAGCACGACCAGCGCCACCACCGGCTCCCACCACGCGGCCTCGTTGAGGAACAGCCGCACCGGCATGCCGACCGGCGCGGTGAACGGCACGAACGACATGATCCGCAGCACGAGCTCGTTGTCGTTGAAGAAGACGACGAGGAAGTACGGCACCATCGTCAGCCAGATCGCCGGCTGCAGGACCGTCCCGGTGTCCTCGACGCGGGACACCAGCGACGCGCTCGCCGCGAAGATCGCCGCGAGCAGCACGAACCCGATCGCGAAGAACACCACGAACCACACCATCGGCATGCCGATGAGCGTCAGCACGTCGTCCTGGCCCGTGACCACCAGCCCGAGCACCGCGACCGCCGCGATCGCGGCCGTCTGCCCGAGCGCGAGCACCGAGTTGCCGAGGATCTTGCCCGCGAGCAGCGCCCGCGCCGGCACCGCCGACAGCAGGATCTCGACGATGCGCGACTGCTTCTCCGTCACGGTGTTCTGCGCGATCATCGAGCCCGCGCCGATCACCGAGGTCATGAAGACCAGGCCGAACGCGAAGGTGATCAGGTAGCGCAGCCCGCCCTCGGCGGGTGCGGGGTCGAGCAGCTCGACCTCGGGCGCCGCCGTGAGCGCCTGCACGACGGCCTCGGGGGCGTCGTCGAGCGCGAGGACCGCGACCCCGAGCGGCTCGCCGCCCGGCACGACCGCCGCGTCCACCTCGCCCGAGCGCACGGCCGCCTCGGCGGCGGCACGGTCGGCGACGTCGCGGACGTCGAGGCCCGGCGCGCCGTCGACGCTGCCCGCGACCGACGACACGACCGCGACCGGGGTCTCGCCCGGCTCGCGCTGACCGACGATCGCGCTGATGACGATGCCCGCGAGGATGGCGAGCAGGAGCACCGCGGTCGAGATGAGGAACGACTTCGACCGGACCTGCGACGTGATCTCGCGCTCGGCGACCAGCAGCGTGGCGCGGCCCAGCGACGGCGGCTGCGGCGCGTGCGCCGCGGGCGCGGGGTGGGACGTGGTGCTCATCGGACGACCTCCGGCTCCTGCGTGCGGCCGGCGGCGTCGGCCGGCTCCTCGTCGGTGATGACCTCGCGGAAGATCTCCGCGAGGGACGGGCGCAGCGGGGCGAAGGACTCCACCGGCCCGCGGGCCAGCGCGGCCGTCAGCACGCGCTGCGCCGTCGCGGCGTCCGCCTCGAAGACCGCGGTGCCCGCGGCCAGCTCGTCGACCCGGACGCCCGGCTCGTCCCGCAGCCAGCCCATGTCGCCGGCGACGACGATCTCGTGCCGCTCGGTCGCGTGCGCCCGGCGCAGCTCGTCGCGCGAGCCGGCGGCGCGGATGCGGCCGCCGGCGATGATGACGAGGTCGTCGCACAGCCGCTCGACGACGTCGAGCTGGTGGGACGAGAAGAGCACCGGCACGCCGCGGGCCGCACGCTCGGCGAGCACGCCCTGCACGACCTCGACGGCCATCGGGTCGAGGCCGGAGAACGGCTCGTCGAGGACGAGGACCTCGGGGTCGTGCACCAGGGCCGCGGCGACCTGCGCGCGCTGCTGGTTGCCGAGCGACAGGTTCTCCACCGGGTCGTCCGCGCGCTCGGTCAGCCCGAGCCTGTCGACGAGGTCGCGCGCTCGCTCCGCCGCCGCCGCCTTGTCGAAGCCGTGCAGCCGCGCCAGGTAGGTGAGCTGCTCGACGAGCTTCATCTTCGGGTACAGCCCGCGCTCCTCCGGCATGTAGCCGAAGCGCGCGCGGCGCGCGCCGTCGAGCGGGCGACCGTCGATCGTCACCGTCCCGGCGTGCGCGGAGAGCACGCCGAGGATGATGCGCATCGTCGTCGTCTTGCCCGCGCCGTTGCCGCCGACGAACCCCGTCAGCCGGCCGCGGCCCACCGTGAAGCTCACGTCGTCGAGCACGCGCCGGTCGCCGAAGGACCTGCTGACGCCCTGGAGCTCGAGCATCGTCCTCTCCTCTCGCCGTGTCCGGCGAGCGCCGGACGTCCTGGGGACGACGCTAGGCGGCACGGGGGTGCCGGCACCTCGGGCGGGCGGCCGATCCTGCGGCTCATCCCCGGGACGGAGGCGGCCCCGGCGCGGCGCGGCGGGCTCGGCCGCGCGGACGACGGCGCAGGTCAGCCCGCGTGCAGGGTCAGCCCACGAGGCCGTGCTCGTGGGCGTACACGACCGCCTGCACGCGGTCCCGCAGGCCGAGCTTGGCGAGCACGTTGGACACGTGCGTCTTGACCGTCGCGCGGCTGACGACGAGCTCCGCGGCGATCTCGTCGTTGTTGAGCCCGCGCGCCACGAGGACGAGCACCTCCGACTCGCGCTCGGTCAGCGGCACGAGCGGCGCGGCGGTCGACGCCGGTGCCGGGCGGGCGTCGACGGCCCGGGCGATGACCGCGCGCGTCACCTCGGGCGCGAGCAGGCCCTCGCCGGCCGCCGCGCTGAGCACCGCCTCGTGCAGCTGCTCGGGCCGCGACGTCTTGAGCAGGTAGCCCACGGCCCCCGCCTGGAGCGCCTCGAGCAGGTAGTCCTCGCGGTTGAAGGTCGTCAGCACGACCACCGCCGCGTGCACGTCCGGGTCCGCGACGATCCGCCGGGTCGCCTCGAGCCCGTCCATGTCGGGCATCTGCACGTCCATGCAGACGACGTCCGGCCGCACCGCGCGCACGACCTCGACGGCCTCCGAGCCCGTGCTCGCCTCGCCGACCACCTCGACGTCCGGGTGCGCCGACAGGATGGTCCCGATCCCGGCCCGCAGCAGCGCCTGGTCGTCCACGAGCACGACCCGCACCCGCTCACCCATCGGTGGTCTCCCGTCCCGTCGTCGCACCGCGTCCCGCGCCGTCGCCGCCCGCCACCGGCACCCGCACGCGCACGAGGAACCCGCCGCGGCGCAGCCGGCCGGCCTCGAGGGTGCCGCCGTCGGCCGCGACCCGCTCGCGCATGCCGGCCAGGCCCATGCCCGTGCCCGGCGCCGGGGCCGCGCGGCGGCTCGTGCCGCCGTCGTCCGACACCTCGAGCTCGACCTCGCCCGGCAGCCAGCGCAGCCGCACGTCGGCCCGCGCGGAGTGACCGGCGTGCTTGCGGGTGTTCGTCAGCGCCTCCTGGGCGATGCGGTAGAGGTTGAGCGACGTCAGCGGCGACAGCCGTGCCGGCTCGCCGACCTCCTGGTACGTCACCTCGAGCCCGCCGGCGCCGGCCTGCTCGACGAGCCGCGGGATGCGGCCGACGTCGAGCGACGCGAGCGCCTCGTCGGGGGCGCTCGGCGGCACGGGGACGCCGGAGACCGCGGCGGCACCCTCGCGCAGCGTGCCGAGCAGGCCCTGCAGCTCGACGACCGCCTCGCGCGCCGACTCCTCGACGTGCCCCAGCGCCGCGGCCGCGCGTGCCGGGTCGGTGCCGAGCACCGTCCGGGCCGCGGCCGCCTGCACCCCCATGAGCGACACGTGGTGCGCGACCGCGTCGTGCAGCTCGCGCGCGATGCGCAGCCGCTCGAGCGCGACCGCCTGCGCCTCCGCCCGCACGCGCTCGGCCTGCAGGAGCCGCGTGCGCCACGCGGTGCGCTCCCGCTCGCGCGCGGACGCCCACGCGTGGTCGCCGAACCACCACGAGCCCGCGAAGTACAGGACGTTGGTGAGCAGCTGGATGAGCATGTACGCCACGAACGGCGAGAAGGCCCCGACCCGGTCGAGCCCCAGGTCCTCGTCCGGGTCCGTGGCCGCCAGGAAGATCGACACCAGCAGCCACGTGAACATCGCCGTGACGACCACGGCCCGGACCCAGAACGCGCGCGTGCGCGACGGCTCCCACGCCCCCACCGTGTACAGGGCCATGAACAGCGCGATGTTGCTGAACAGCTGCTCCGGCACCAGCAGCGCCTGGCCGACGATGAACGTGACGCCCGCGACCACCGCGACCGCGCTCGGCCAGCGGCGGCGCACCGCCAGCGGCAGCGTCTGCGCCGCGAGGAGCAGGGCGGAGAGCCAGCCCTCGGCGGGGTCCGGGATCAGCCCGGTGACCCGCCACATGACCGAGCTGAGGATCGCGCCGACGAACAGCGACCCGCCGAGCAGGACGTCCCAGCGCAGGTCGTCCGGCGTGGGCGGGCGGCGGGACCAGCCGGCGACGTCGGGGTCGCCGGCCGCACCGACGCGCGGCAGCGGCGCCGGCACGCCGGTGCCGGAGGGGACGACGACCACCCGTCAGTCACCCGCCCCGACGACGCGCGCGCCCGGCACGGGCCCGGACGCCGTGAGCACGCGGTCGGCGACGCCCGAGGCCGTGAACGCCGCGGCGATCGCGAGGGCGTGCTGCCGGCTGCGCGCGAGCGCCGCGACCGTCGGGCCGGACCCCGACACGACGACGCCGAGCGCGCCCGCGTCGGTCGCGACCGCGAGCGGCTCCGCCAGGCCGGGGTCGAGCTCGAGCGCGGCCGGCTCCAGGTCGTTGTGCAGCGCGGCGCCGAGGGCCGCGGCGTCGCCCGCCCGCAGCGCCTGCATGAGCGGCACGTCGTCCTCGTCGGTCAGCGGCTGGGCGTCGTGCCCGCGCAGCTCGTCGAACGCGCGGTACACCGCCGGGGTCGACAGCCCGTGGTCCTGCACGGCGAACGCCCAGTGGAACTCGCCGCGGCTCAGCGCGGGCGTGAGCAGGTCGCCGCGGCCCGTGCCGACGGCCGTGTGCCCGACCAGCGCGAACGGCACGTCCGAGCCGAGCTCCGCCGCGATCGCGACGAGCTCGTCGCGGGACAGGCCGGTGCCCCACAGCTGGTCGCACGCGAGCAGGGCCGCCGCGGCGTCGGCCGAGCCGCCCGCCATGCCGCCCGCCACGGGGACGCCCTTGACGAGGTGCAGGTGCGCGGCGTCGTCGACGCCCGCGTGCGCGGCGACCGCGCGCGCGGCGCGCAGGGCGAGGTTCGACTCGTCCGTCGGCACGTCGTCGGCCTGCGGGCCCTCCGCGCTGACCCGGAACTCCCCCGCCGTCCGCGCGACGACCTCCTCGTAGACCGACACCGCCTGGAACACGGTCGACACCGGGTGGTAGCCGTCCGACCCCACGGGGCCCACGCGTAGCGACAGGTTCACCTTCCCGGGGGCGCGCACGCGCACCGCACGCTCGGGCAGGTCGTGCACACCGCTCACCGTCACGGTGCCACTGTGCCAGGTCGGTGCGGGAGCGGCCGTCCGGCGGCGGTGAGCTCCTCGGCGATGCGCGCGAAGGCCGTCACGTCGAGCTGCTCGCCCCGGACCTGCGGGTCCAGGCCCGCGCCGCGCAGCGCGGCCTCCGCCGCGGCCGGCGACCCGGCGAGCTGCGCGAGGGCCGAGCGCAGCGTCTTGCGGCGCTGGGCGAAGGCGGCGTCGACGACCGCGAACACGTCCGCGCGCGGCACCGTGGTGGTCGGCGGCTCGCGCCGGTCGAGGCGCACGAGGGCCGAGTCCACGTTCGGCGCGGGCCAGAAGACCGCGCGTCCCACGGTCGCCGTGCGCCGGGCCGCCGCGTACCAGGCCGCCTTGACCGACGGGACGCCGTACGTGCGGCTGCCCGGCGGCGCCGCGAGGCGGTCCGCGACCTCGGCCTGCACCATGACGAGGCCGCGCTCGAGCGCGTCGAACCGCTCGAGGAACGTCAGCAGCACCGGGACGGACACGTTGTACGGGAGGTTCGCGACGAGGGCGGTCGGCGCCGGGGCGGGCAGCGCCGTGACCGCGAGCGCGTCGGCCGTGAGCACGGTGAGCCGGTCGCGGCCGTCCGCGTCGGTGAGGCGGACCTCCCGCCGGTCGCCCTCCTCGCGGACCGGGCCGACCGTCAGGCCCGGCACGTGCGCGGCGACCGTCGACGGGAGCAGGCCGGCCAGGACCGGGTCGATCTCGACGGCCACGACGTCCGCCCCGGCCTCGAGCAGCCCGAGCGTGAGGGAGCCCAGGCCGGGCCCGACCTCGACGACGCGCTCGCCCGGCCGCACGTCGGCCTGGCGGACGATCTTGCGGACCGTGCCCGCGTCGAGCACGAAGTTCTGCCCGAGGGTCTTGGTGGGACGCACGCCGGCGCGCCCGGCGAGGGCCCGGATCTCGGCAGGCCCCAGGAGCGCGACGTCGGCTGGCATGGCCCCGAGCCTAACGAGCCCCCGGCGCCCGCCGTCCGGCGGCACGGGCACCGCCGGCCGGCGGCGGACGCACCGCGGCCCCGCCCCCGACGAGCGGGGACGGGGCCGGCGACGCGTGCGGGTCAGCTGAACAGGTTCTTGCCGCAGTGCGGCCACTGCCCGGCGCCCGAGCGGTTGTAGAGCATCTTCGCGCGTGCGGTCTGCTCGTCGGCCGACGCCTGCGAGGGCAGCCCGGCACCGCCGACCGCCTGCCAGGTGGCGACGGAGAACTGGTACAGCCCGTGGTACTTGCCGGTGGACGACACCGCGTCGGGGCGTCCGCCCGACTCGCAGCGGGCCAGGGCGGCCCAGTTGAGCGAGTCGGCGTCGCCGCCGGCGGCGATGGGACCGGCCGTGCCGGACGGGGCGGCCGCGGCGGGCCGGGGTGCGGCGGCGGGCTTCGGCGCGGGGCGCGCCTTCGTCCCGACGGACACGACCTCCTCGACGGGCGCCTGCGTCACGGCGTCCGAGACGGGTTCGCGGGCCTCCTCGGCGCCGTCGACCGTCGTCACGCGCTCGACGACCGTGCGCACACCCGGCACGCCGGCCTGCGCGACGGCGCGCTCGCCCGTGAACCGGGCGGCGTCCTCCTGCTCGCGGGACGTGAACGGCACCTCGTGCGTCGTCGTCACGTCCTGCACGACGACGCGCTGGACGACCACGTCGACGTCGCCGCCGCCGTCGCGCACGACGCGGACGCGGTCGAGCGCACCGAGCGTCACGCCCAGCTCACCGAGCACGTCGGCGACCGTGGCGTCGGCCTCGGGGACCGCGAGGACCTGGCCGTCGACGTGCACCTCCGCCGCACCGCGGACCGTGAGGTCCAGCGGCATCTCGGCGCGGCCGTCGGCGGACGAGCGCGAGGCGACGAGCGCGACGCTGGTCGCGCGGGACGACAGGTCCTCGAGCGCCTCCTGCGCGCTGAGCGCCGTGGTCCAGACGACCTGCTCGCTGCCGTCCATCGAGACGGTGACCGCGGTGGCGTGGCGCACGACGACCTCGAGGCCGTCGGTGAGCACGCCGGACGCGGAGACGGTGTCGCGCTCGCCGACCACGACGCCCTCCTCGGCGAGGAGGCCCTCGACCGAGCCGGCGAACGTGGAGACGTCCTGCAGGCGGCCGTCGACGTCGAGCACGACGTCCTTGTGGGCGTGGGCGTAGCCGGCGGTGCCGGCGCCGAGCACGAGCGCGGCGGCGCCGGCCGTGATCGGGAGCCAGCGGCGGCGGCGGGCGGGGGCGGTGGCCGTGCCCGTGGCGGGGGCGGCGGTGGTGTCGTCGGGCAGACCGGGCTCGGCTGCGTCGCGGGAGGTGGGTCCGAGGAGGCGGGTCGAGAACTGCACGGGGCTCCAGCCGTCGTCGTGCCCGGGCACGGGGAGCGGTGCGCCGTGGCGCCCGGCGGGCGCGCACGCCCGCCTCAGCAGCGCGGGCGGGCCTCGGCCCCACCGGCCCGGATCCCCGATCCGGCCGTCAGCGGGCGCAGGTCGCGGCCGCTCGCCGCGCCGGCGGCCGGCCCTCGCAGGGCACCGCCGGTCAAACGCGACACGCGACCGTAACGGGATTGTGACCCCGATGCCAAGCGAGTGAGGCGGACGTCACGCGACGCCCGCCCCGGCCCGACCTCTGCGCGCCCTCTGCCCGGAGCGCGTCCCGCGCGGGGTCAGTACCAGTTCTTCGCCTGCGAGTGCGCCCACGCACCGCAGGGGTTGCCGTACCGGCCGGAGATGTAGCCGAGGCCCCACGTGATCTGCGTGGCGGGGTTCGTGCGCCAGTCGGCACCCGCGCTCGCCATCTTCGAGCCGGGCAGCGCCTGCGGGATGCCGTACGCGCTCGAGGACGGGTTGTCCGCGTCGACGCGCCACCCGCTCTCCTTCTGCCACAGCTTGAGCAGGCACGCGAACTGGTCGTCGCCCCACCCGCGCGCCGTCACCATCTCCTTGGCGATGGCCTGGGCGGTGCCCGGCTCGACCGCCACCTCGGACGGGTCCGGCAGCGCGGCCGTCCCCACCCGGACGACCTGGTCGACGGGCGCCACCGTCACGACCGACGCCACCGGCGTCCGGCCGACCACGACGCCGCCGACCACGTCGAGGGCGTACGTCGTGGTCCGCACACCCGCGCGGCCCGCCGTCTGCACCTTGCGCGTGCCCGTCACGAGCGTGGCGTCCTCGACCTCGCGCTCGGCGAACGGCACCGTCTCCGTGACCGTCTCGCCCGAGCTCGCGGCGCGCGTCACCATGACGACGAGCCCGTCCACCGCGGCCGCGTCGAGCGGGACCGAGACGCGGTCGCCCTCCTCGAGCACCAGGCCGATGTCCCGCAGCGCGTCGCGCACCGTGCCGCCGCTGCTCACGCCGTCGATGACCTGCCCGTCGACGACGAGGTGCACGGTCTTCTGCGTCGAGACGCGCAGCACGTCGCGGCCCACCTCGGCCGAGCGGGACGCCGACAGGCGGACGTCGTCGCGCAGCCCGAGGCCGTCGACGGCCTCGCCGACGGTGAGTGCGGTCGTCCACACGGCACGCTGCTCGCCGTCGACCTCGACCGCGATCTCGCGCCCGTGCCGCACGACCACCTGGTCCGTGCGGCCGACCGGGGCGTCGAGGGCCGGCGCGACGAGGTCCCGCTCGCCCACCTCGATCTGCGCCGCGGCGAGCACGTCACCGACCGTGCGGCCGAAGGCCTGCACCTCGACCTCGCGCCCGTCGACGTCGACCGTCACGTCCTTGTGCAGGGCGGCGAACGCCGTCGTCCCGCCCACGACGAGGGCGAGGACGGTGGCCTGCGCGACGCCGTGCGCGAGCCGGCGTGCGGCGCGGGGGCGCGCGGCGGCGCGGCGGGTGCGGTCGGGACCGGTCACGGTGTCCTTCGGGTCGGCGGGAGGGGTCGCGTGCCCTGGGTCGTGCGTGGTCGGGTCGTGCTGGGTCCTGCTGGTCGGGCGCCTGCGTGGCGGGAGACCCGCCCTGGTCATCGGCACCGGCGCCGGGCTCCTTGACGGCCCCGGGCCGGACGGCCGTCCGACCGCGCGCCGCCACAGACCGTAACCGATCCGTGACACGGCGACCACCCGCGTCCCCGAACCCGTGGACGGGCGCGGGTGCGGACCGGCGCCGGCCCCGGTACCCGGCTCACCAGGGGCCGTAGACCGCCTCGGCCGCCGCGGACACCTGCCGGCACACGTCCTCGAGCGACCGCCCCGTGACCTCCGCGACGGTGCGGACGGTGCCCGGCAGCAGGTACGGGCCGTTGGGCCGCCCGCGGTACGGGTGCACGGTGAGGTAGGGCGCGTCGGTCTCGACGAGCACGAGCCCCGGCGGCAGCACGCGCAGCGCGGCGCGCAGGTCGTCGTTGGCGGGGAACGACACCGGCCCGGCGAACGAGCAGTACCAGCCGTGCCGGGCGGCGACCTCGGCGAGGGCCGCGTCGCCCGAGAAGCAGTGGAAGACGGTGCGCGCCGGGGCGCCGTCGCGCAGCAGCACGTCGACGACGTCCTCGTGCGCGTCCCGGTCGTGGATCTGCAGGGCCAGGTCGAGCTCCTTGGCGAGCGCGACGTGCGTGCGGAACGCCTCGCGCTGCACCGCGCGCCCGGCGTCGCCGGCGCGGAAGAAGTCGAGGCCCGTCTCACCCACCGCCCGCACCCGCGGGTTGTCCCGCGCGACGGCGGCCACGCGCGCGACCGCCTCGTCCAGCGGGACGTCGTGCCGCGGCTGCGGGTCGGGGTCCAGGCCGTCGGGCGCGACCTCGCGGACGCCCGCGTGCAGCACCGCCTCGTTGGGGTGGATCGCGACCGCGCCGAGCAGCGCGTCGTGCGCGCGCACCACCGCGTCCGTCCACGCGAGCGCGTCGAGGTCGCAGCCGACCTGCACCATCCGGGTCACCCCGACCTGCGCCGCGCGCGCGAGGTGCGCGGCCAGGTCGGGGTGCACGTCCGGGTCGGCGGGGTCCCAGCCGTCGGCCCGCCGGTCGACGACCGACTCGAGGTGCGTGTGGTCGTCGACGACGGGCAGCGGCAGCGGCTCCGGGGCGGGCGGCCAGCCGCGCTCGCGCTGCTTGCGCGCCATCAGCCCTGGCGCAGCCGGTCGAGCTCCTCCTCGACGATGGCGTCGTCGAGCTTGGTGAACACCGGCGTCGGCCGGGCGATCGGCGTGCCGGGCACGACCGCGCGCGGCTGCCACGGCGCGACCGTCTCGCCCAGGCGGTAGTCGCCCGTGATGACCGGGTAGTGCCGGGAGTCGTCGTCCAGGTCGGTGACCTCGTCGATGCGCGGCATCGGCGAGAGGGTGCCCGTGCCGCCGAGCGTCTCGTGCACCTGCTGCGCGGCGAACGGCAGGAACGGCGCGAGCAGCGTGTTGAGGTCGCTCACCGCCTGCGTCGTCGTGTGCAGCACGGTCGCCAGGCGGTCGGGGTCCTCCTTGAGCTTCCACGGCTCGGTCTCGGAGACGTACCGGTTCGCCTCGCCGACCACGCGCATCGCCTCGCCGAGCGCGGCCCGCTGGCGGTGCGCGCCGACGAGCTCGCCGACCCGCCCGAACGCCGTCGTCACCTCGGCGAGCAGCGCCTCGTCGACCGGCTGCCGCTGCCCGGGCGTCGGGATCGCGCCGAAGTTCTTGTGCACCATGCTCGCGGTGCGGTTGACGAGGTTGCCCCAGCCGGCGACCAGCTCGTCGTTCGTGCGGCGCTTGAACTCCTGCCACGTGAAGTCGACGTCCTGCGTCTCCGGGCCCGCGACCGAGATGTAGTAGCGCAGCGCGTCCGGCTGGTAGCGCGCGAGCATGTCGCGCACGAGGATGACGACCCCGCGCGACGAGGAGAACTGCTTGCCCTCGACGTTGAGGAACTCGCTCGAGACCACCTCGGTGGGCAGGTTCAGGGAGCCGTACGCGCCGGGCTCACCGCCCCGCGCGCCCTTGCCGTCGTAGCCGAGGAGCTCCGCCGGCCAGATCTGGCTGTGGAACGTGATGTTGTCCTTGCCCATGAAGTAGTACGACAGGGCCGACGGGTCGTTCCACCACCCGCGCCAGGCGTCCGGGTCGCCGCTGCGGCGGGCCCACTCGATCGACGCCGACAGGTACCCGATCACGGCGTCGAACCAGACGTACAGCCGCTTGTTCGGGTTCTGCTCCCAGCCGTCCAGCGGCACGGGGATGCCCCAGTCGATGTCGCGCGTCATGGCGCGCGGGCGCACGTCGTCCAGCAGGTTCAGCGAGAACTTCAGCACGTTGGGCCGCCACGCGGTGCGCGTGCGCAGCCAGTCGCCGAGCGCGTCGACGAACGCGGGCAGGTCGAGGAAGAAGTGCTCCGACTCGACGAACTTCGGCGTCTCGCCGTTGATGCGGCTGCGCGGGTTCTTCAGCTCGATCGCGTCGAGCTGGTTGCCGCAGTTGTCGCACTGGTCGCCGCGCGCGCCGTCGTACCCGCAGATGGGGCAGGTGCCCTCGATGTACCGGTCGGGCAGCGTGCGGCCCGTCGAGGGGCTGACCGCGCCCATCGTCGTGCGCTCGACCATGTACCCGTTCTTGTGCACCGTGCGGAACATCTCCTGCACGACCGCGTAGTGGTTGCGCGTCGTGGTGCGCGTGAACAGGTCGTACGACAGCCCGAGCTGCGCGAGGTCCTCGACGATGACACGGTTGTACCGGTCCGCGAGCTCCTGCGCGCTCACGCCCTCCTTGTCGGCCTGCACGAGGATCGGGGTCCCGTGCTCGTCCGTGCCCGACACCATGAGCACGTCGTGGCCCGCCATGCGCATGTACCGGCTGAACACGTCCGAGGGGACGCCGAACCCGGCGACATGACCGATGTGACGGGGGCCGTTGGCGTAGGGCCACGCGACGGCCGACAGGATGCGGGACATGCGCCCGATCCTAGGTCGGACGACCGTCCGCCCCGTCCGGCTTTCCGCCCGTCGGGCGGGTCGCCGGGTCCGCGGGCTCCGCGGCGCGCGCGTGCGCGTCGTCGTGCGCGCGCGGGGCGGCGCCGCCGCGCCGGCCGAGCCGCACGAACGTCGCCGTCGGCTCCGACACGTCCCACGACCTGTCCTCGGCGTCCTCCTCCGCGCGGCGCAGCGCCTCCTCCCCCGCGATGGCCTCCGCCTCGACGGCGAGCGGCGCGACGCTGGCCTCCGCGAAGGTCGGCACCGGCACCGGCACTGGCACCGGCACGGGGGCCGGGGCGCCGGCCGGGATGGGCTGGGTGTCGAGGTCGCCGCCGCCCGTCCCCGCGCCCGGCACGGGCGGCCAGGCCGGCGCGGGGCGCGGCGGCGGGACGGACGGC
>NZ_JBFTEP010000092.1:0-14629 GCF_047229365.1 Cellulomonas pasadenensis
ACCCCGTCCCGCACGTCCACCACGGCGGGCCCGGCCGGCACGGCGGGCCCGGCCGGCACGGCCGGCCCGACCGGCACGGCGGCCACGTGCACCGTCGTCCCGGCCCGCTCCGCCGTCGCGGGGCGGCGGCGCACCCGCTGCGGCCCCGGCGTCCGCCGGGCGTGCAGGTCCCGCGCGAGCGCCTCGTACCCCGCGGCCACGTCGTCCCAGTCGTACGCCCGCGCCCGGCCCTGCAGCACGTGGCCGCGCGCCCGCGTGACGGCCGCGTGCAGCTCGGCGGCCTCGACCGCGCGGGCGATGCCGGGCACGTCGTCCACGTACACGCCGTCGTCGCCGAGCACGTCCCGGTTGAAGGGCACCGCCCACGCGATGGTGGCCGTGCCCGCACCGATCGCGCGCAGCAGCGACGGGTTGGTGCCGCCGACGGAGTGACCGTGCAGGTAGGTGCGGGCGTTCGCGTACAGCTGGTCGAGCAGCTGCGCGTCCCAGACGCCGCCGACGAGCCGCACGCGGGGGTCGTCCCCCGCCGCGGCCCGCACGCGCGCCGTGTACTCGTCCGCGTACGGCGCCGAGCCGACGACCACCAGCGGCAGGCGGGCAGCGCTCGCGACGTACCCCGCGACGAGGACGTCGACGTGGTTCTCGGGCTCGAACCGGGCGACCACGAGGTGGTAGCCGTCGGGCGCGAGGTCGAGCTCGGCGAGCCGGTCGGCGCCGGCGTCCTCGAGGATCGGCGCGCCGTAGGCCAGCAGCGTCGTGGGGACGCCGAACTCGGCCGTGTAGTAGTCGGCGATGCCCGGCGCGTCGGCGATGAGGGCGTCCGAGCACCGCACCGCCATCTCCTCGGCGCGGCGGTAGTAGCGCTGACCCGCCGGCCCCCACTTCGCGCGCTGCCACTCGAGGCCGTCGACGTGCGTCGCGACGGGCACGCGCGCGGCCCGCAGCACGGGCAGCAGCGGGGCGTTCGCGGCGTTGAACACGAACGCCACGTCGGTGGCCCGTGCCGCCACGAGGTGCCCGACGGACAGGGCCGTGTGGCTCAGCGTCTCGAGCGAGCGCCGCCGGACCGCCGGCACCACGACGCGGCGCATGCCGAGGTGCTCGCGCACACCGAGGTCGGACGCGTGCTCGCGGCTGTAGACGACGACGTCGTGCCCGCGCTCGACGAGGCGGCGCCCGACCTCCTCGACGGCGGTCTCGAACCCGCCGTACCGCGCCGGCACGCCGCGCGTGCCGACCATCGCGATCCGCAGCGCGCCGTCCGCGCGCGCCCCCGCCTCAGTACGCACCTGCGCCTCGCAGCACCGCACGGCCGGTCTTCCACAGGATCATGAGGTCCATCGCCACCGACCAGTTGTCCGCGTAGCGCAGGTCGAGGCGGACCGCCTCGTCCCACGCGAGGTCGGAGCGTCCGCTCACCTGCCAGAGCCCCGTCAGGCCGGGCTTCACCGCGAGGCGCCGGTGCACCTCGTCCTCGTAGGCGTCCACCTCGCGGGCGAGCGGCGGCCGCGGGCCGACGAGCGACATGTCGCCGCGCACCACGTTCCACAGCTGCGGCAGCTCGTCGACCGAGAACCGGCGCAGCACGCGCCCGACGGGTGTCACACGCGGGTCCGCGCGCATCTTGAAGAGCACGCCGGCCCCCTCGTCCGCGTCGCGCAGGGCGGCGAGCCGCTCCTCCGCGTCGGTGTGCATGGTCCGCAGCTTCCAGATGGTGAAGGGCCGGCCGTCGATGCCGATGCGCGTCTGGCGGAAGAAGGGGTGCCCCGGTGACGTCAGGGCGACGGCCGCCGCGGCCAGCAGGACGACCGGCAGCACGGCGACGCCGAGCAGCGCGGCCAGCGTCACGTCGAGGACGGTCTTGGCGACCATGCGACGGCGCGGCGGGTCGACCTCCACCTCCAGCAGCGACAGGCCCACCGTGGGGCGGACGGACAGGCGCGGACCGGAGACCTCGACGATGCCCGGGGCGACGACGAGGTCCGCGCCGGCGCGTCCGAGCGCCCAGGACAGGCGGCGCAGGGCCTCCCCGCTCAGGCAGGAGCCGGTGACGATCACGACCTCCCCCGCGAGGTCCGCCGCCACCTGCACGACGTCGGCGACGCCGCCGACCACCGGGACGCCCGCGACCACCTCGGCGTCCTGCACCGACGGCAGGCACACGCCGTCCACACGGAAGCCGTGGTGCGGCGTCGCGGAGAGGTCCTCGACGACCCGACGCGCCGACGCGGCGTCCCCGACCACGATCGTGCTGCGCATGCCGACGCCCTCGCGGCGCCGCCGGTGCAGGTGCCGGCGCAGCGCGTAGCGCGCGACGCAGGCGGTGAGCGCGAGCACGGGGAGGCCCACGAGCACCGCGGGCCGGGGCACGGCGACGCCGAACGCGAACGCGACCGCCATGGCGAGCACCGCGGCGGCGCCGGACGCCCGCAGCACCGCCTGGAACTCGCCGGGGCCGTCGCCCAGCACGCCCCGCCGGTACCCGCCGCACGCGGCGACGAGCATGACGAACACGACGGCCGCGAGCACGGGGACGAGCGCACGTTCCCGTGCGGCCACGCCGTCGCCCAGCACGGCCGCCGACGCGACCAGCGCCGTCGCGCCGTCGAGCGCCGCCGCCACGAGCGCGTGGCGCAGCCCGACGGCACGCCAGGCCCGCTCCCGCGCGGCCTCGTCGTCGTTGAACGGCGTGCGGCGCCGCTCGAACGGCTCGGTCGAGGCCCACGACCGGCGCGGTCCGAGCGCCGGTGCGCGGCGCTCCGACCCGTCGTGCGACGAGATCTCGCCGCGGTCTGCGGTCAGCGTCACAGGTCCTCCCCCCGGTGGATCGATGCGTGGTCGCCTCAGCGGTCCTCCGAAGGGTAGGAGCGCCATCTGCCCGCTTCATCATGTTCCGTCCGATTTCACCCTGCGTCTGCCGTTCTCACCCCATCCGGCCGGACGCCACGGGCGGGGCGGGGCGCGGCACGGCGCGACGCCTGGGTGCCACCTCCCAGACGTCCGCGACGGGCCTGCCGGAGTGCCGTGCCGCCCTCGTCACACCGTCACCCGGTCGGGCGCGCGCGATTCCGCAGGTCAGCGGATCGAATCCCCTTGAACTGCCCGAAATGCGCCAGGCCGGGGCGTCGGGTGAAAATCGGTGATACGTATCACCGATAGTCATAACACCTAGCCGGGCTTGATGGACTTCGTCCTGTTTTGACCCGGTCCAGAACGCTGATACAGCGCAAATGGGGCACTGATCGCGGCCTTCCCGCATGAGTGAACGCTTCGTAAGATTGAGTCATCGCCGCAGCCGATCGGCTGGTCAGGCTCTCCCGGGGAATGCGCCACAGGGCCCGTGCGTGCATTTGTGACCCCGGCCACGTCTCTTCTTCCCGACCATCGGAGTCGTCCGTCATGCACTCGTTCTTCCGCAGCACGCGCGGGCCCGTCCGCGCCGTCGCCGCCGCCGCCGTCACGGCCGGCGTGGTCGTCGCCCTGTCCCCCACGGTCGCCTCGGCCGCCCCCCGGCAGGAGTGGCCCGTCCTGGCCGCCGACGCCTTCTCGCGCACCACCACCGGCGCCTGGGGCTCCGCCGAGAACGGCGGCGCCTGGACCCACAACGGGGCGGCCGCCAGCTACGGGGTGTCCGGCGGCGTCGGGAACCTCGTCGTCCCCCGCGCCGGCTCGACCATCCAGTCGTGGCTCGGCACCGTCGCCTCCACCGACAGCGACGTGTCGCTGACGGTCGCCGCCGGCTCCGCGATGACCGGCTCCGGCGCCCACCTCGGCGTCACCGCCCGCCGCGTCGGCGGCCAGGAGTACGCCGCCAAGGTGCGCCTCCTCGCCGACGGCACCGCCACGGTCGCGCTCGTCGACGCCGGCACCGTCCTGCCCGCCGTCGCCCTGCCCGGCACGTTCGCCGCCGGTGAGCGCATCGCCGTGCGCGTCCAGGCGTCCGGCACCGCCCCGACCACGCTGCGCGCCAAGGCGTGGCGCGCCGGCCAGCCCGAGCCCGCCGACTGGACCGCCTCCGCCACGAGCGGCACCGCGGCCCTGCAGGCGCCGGGCCACGTGGGCGTCAGCGCCTACCTCGCGGGCAACGTGACGAACGCGCCCGTCACCTTCGGCTTCGACGACCTGCGCGTCACCACGGCCACGCCCGTCACGGTGCCGAACACCGCCCCCGTCGCCACGCTCGACGCCTCGACCGCCCGCAAGAGCCTGGTCGCCCGCGTCGACGGCTCGCGGTCGACCGACGCCGACGGCGCCGTGACGGCCTGGGCCTGGAACTTCGGCGACGGCACGAAGGCGACCGGTCGCACCGCGGAGCACACCTACGCCGCGGCCGGCACCTACACCGTCAGCCTCACCGTCACGGACGACGAGGGTGCCACCGCCACGACGACCCGCCCGGTCACCGTGACGGCCCCCAACGTGGCGCCCACCGCCGCCTTCGCGGCGCCCGCGGTCGACGGCCTCACCGCGTCGGTCGACGCCGGCACCTCGGCCGACGCCGACGGCCAGGTCGCCTCCTACGCGTGGTCGTTCGGCGACGGCACGACCGCCACCGGCCGCACCGCACGGCACACCTTCGCGGCCGCCGGCACGTACACCGTGCAGCTGACCGTGACGGACGA
This sequence comes from Cellulomonas pasadenensis, assembly GCF_047229365.1. Lineage (NCBI taxonomy): Bacteria > Bacillati > Actinomycetota > Actinomycetes > Micrococcales > Cellulomonadaceae > Cellulomonas > Cellulomonas pasadenensis. Next base: position 4,623 of record NZ_JBFTEP010000092.1, read on the forward strand.
CGACGGCGCGACCGGCACGGCCACGCGCACGGTCACCGTCGCCGCCCCCGCCGACAAGACCGCCGCGGCCACCGCCACCGGCCGCCCGAACGCCGACACCACCGGCATGCCGGCGGGCAGGTCGTTCAGCAAGGTGCACGAGGGCAACCTCGTGATCACGCAGCCCAACACCGTCATCGACGGCTGGGACATCCGTGGCTACGTCACGGTCAAGGCCGCGAACGTCACCATCCGCAACTCCTACATCCGCGGCACGCAGACGCCGCAGGCCGCGGACCTCGTCCGGGTCCAGGGCGACGCGTACTCCGTGACGATCGAGGACTCGACGCTCATCCCGCAGACCAAGTCGGCGAACCAGGACGGCGTCAAGGGCTGGAACTTCACCCTGCGCCGCGTCGAGATCGCGGACGTCATCGACCCGGTGCACATCCACGGCAGCAACGTGCTCATCGAGAAGTCGTGGCTGCACCGCAACGCGCACTACGAGCAGGACCCGAACTGGGGCGGCAAGCCGAGCCACGACGACTCGATCCAGCTCCAGAAGGGCGCGAACGTCACGATCCGCGACAACACCATCGAGGGATCGCACAACGCCGCGCTCATGCTGACGCAGGACGCCGGCGCGGTCTCGAAGCTCAGCGTCACCGGCAACTACATCGACGGCGGCGCGTGCACGATCAACGTCAAGAACGCGACGATCGGCGCCCCGACCGGCGTCACCATCGCGAACAACACGTTCGGCCGCAACACGCAGTACAAGAACTGCTCGGTCCGCGTCCCGACCGCGTACTCGCTCGACATGCGCAGCAACGTCTACCCCGACGGTGTCGCCGTGAAGCGCACGAACATCTGACGCACGGCGTCGGACGACGCACAGCGCCACCACGCGCCGCGGGGCGCCGGACCACCCGGTCCGGCGCCCCGCGGCGTCCGTTCCGCCCGATATGCTCCGCGTGCCGACGAGGGGGAGGAGCGCCGCGTGGCACTGACCTGGGTGACACCCGTCTTCGAGGCGGAGGTCCCGCTGCTGCACCTGCAGGCGCGGTCCCTCGCACGGCACCTGCCGCCGGCCGAGGCGGCGGACGTCGTGGTGCTCGACAACACCGCGCGGGGCCTGCGCGCGGCGGACCGCGCCGCGCTCCTCGCGGCCTACGGCCCGCACGCGCCCCGGGTCCGCGTCCTGCGGCCCGCCGACGTGTGCCCGCTGCCGCGCACCTCGGGCTGGCGGCGCCAGCAGGCGCTCAAGCTCGCCGTCGCGCGATCGGTGCGCACGCCGCACTACGTCGTCCTCGACGCGAAGAACCACCTCGTCGCGCGTCCCGAGCCGCACGCCTTCGTCACCGCGGACGGCCGGGCGCGCGTGCGCGGCTACGGGTACCGCACGCACCCGCTGCGGCCGGCGTTCACGCACGTGCTCACCCACCTCGGCATCGACCCGGAGGCGCACGTCGACCGCTTCGCGTCCACCGTGACGCCCTTCGTGCTCGACACCGAGGTGGTGCGGGCGCTCGTGCAGGACGTCGAGCAGCGCGCGGGACGCCCGTTCGCGCACGCGTTCGTGGCGGACGACCTGACGGAGTTCTTCCTCTACGCCGGCTGGGTGGTGCGCCGCGACGGCACCCTCGACCACGTCATGGAGCTCACCGACGAGCCGAGCGCGACGATCTGGCCGCGCGGCGCGACCGCCGACGGCGTGCGCGAGACGGTGGCGACCGTCGCGGCGCACGCGCTGCCGCTGCTCGCCGTGCACCGCAACGCCGTGCCGCGGCTCGACGCGCCGGCCCGGCGGGTCCTCGCCGCGTTCTGGGCGGAGCGCGGCCTCGTCGACTCCGAGGACGACGGCGTCGCGCTGCTCGCGGGCATGGCGCGGCGGCACGCCGTCGAGCGGCGCCGCCAGCAGGTGCGCGACGTGGTGCCCCGCGCGCTGGCGGTCGCACGTCGCGCGCGCCGGCGCCACCAGGGGACGGCCGCCGGCTGAGGTCCGGCGGTCGCCGCCGAGGTCGGTCAGACCTTCGTGTGGAACCGCTGCTGCGCGGCCTCGAGCCCCTCGAGGACGACCGCCTCCACGGCGTCGGCGGCGCGGTCGACCAGCCACGGCAGGTCCTTGCGCTCGGCCGCGCTGAAGTCCCGGAGCACGAAGTCGGCCGGGTCCATGCGCCCCGGGGGCCGGCCGACGCCGACCCGCACGCGCACGTAGTCCTTCGTGCCGAGCGCCTTGGTGGTGTCGCGCAGGCCGTTGTGGCCGCCCTCGCCGCCGCCCTTCTTGAGGCGCACGTCGGCGAACGGGATGTCGAGCTCGTCGTGCACGAGCACGACGCGGTCGGGCGGCACGTCGAGGTAGCGCGCGAGGCCGGCGACGGGCCCGCCGGACTCGTTCATGTACGTGGTGGGCTTGGCGAGCAGGACGCGCGGGCCGGGGACGCCGCCCGGACCGGTGCCGAGCCGCACCTCGACGGCGGTCGCCTGCGGGCGGCGGCCCAGCGACCCGACCCGCCCGCCGAAGGTCGCCCGGGCGCGCACCGCCAGCTCGTCGAGCACCATCTGCCCGACGTTGTGGCGGTTGCCGGCGTAGCGGTCGCCGGGGTTGCCGAGGCCGACGACGAGCCAGGGTCCGTCCGTCATGGGGTCCTCCGTGGGGGCGGGGTGCGGCGGGTGGGGTGCGGCGGGTGGGGTGCGGCGGTGGGGCTGCTGCGGGCGGGTCACGGCGAGCGCGGCGCTGCGGTGCCCTGCCGGTCAGGTCCGGACGCGCCGACGCCCGGCACCGTGGGACGGTACCGGGCGTCGGACGGTGGCGGTCCGGGTCAGGCGTCGGCGCCCGAGGCCGCGGACTGCTGCGCGGCGAGGTCGGCGACGGCCTGCTCGTCGGCGACGTCCGCCGCCGAGGCCTGCGGCTCCGAGATCACGACGACGACCTGGTCGGCGTCGCTCATCAGCGTCGAGCCGTCGGGCAGGACGACGTCGCCCGCGGTGACGGAGGTGCCGGCCGCGAGGCCCTCGATCGAGACGTCGACCGACGACGGGAGCTTCGTCGCGTCGGCCTCGAGCGACAGCGTCTGCGTCTCGACGACGTGGATGGTGCCGGGTGCCGACTCGCCGGTCACGACGACCGGGACGTCGACGGAGACCATCTCGCCGCGACGGACGATGAGCAGGTCGACGTGCTCGATGACCTGGCGGACGACGTCGCGCTGCACGTCCTTGACGATCGTGAGGACCGTCTCGCCCTCGAGCTCGATCTCGAACAGCGCGTTCGTGTGCTTGAGCGCGAGCATCGTCTCGTGGCCCGGCAGGGCGACGTGCTGCGGCTGCGTGCCGTGGCCGTAGAGGACGGCGGGGACCTGGTGGGCGCGGCGCAGGCGGCGGGCGGCGCCCTTGCCGAACTCCGTGCGGGTGGTGGCGGCGAGCTTGACGTCGGACACTGCGACTCCTCGTGGGGACGTGGCGCGCCGTGCCGGGGAGGGCGGGCGCGCGGGATGCGGGCGGGCTCGGGGCCGGTGGACCGGCCGGGGTGCGGGCACGGGGGCCCGGTGGCCTCGACGCGGGACGCAGGACGGGCGGCACGCGGAGGCGTCCACCCAGTCGATCACGGAGCCGGGAGCCGTCCCGGAGCACGAGCTCCCGTCCGACCGTCCGTCGTCCCTCGCCGAGGCAACCTGACGATCCTACCCGGTGCGGCCGGGTGCACGGCACCGGCCGCCGCGCGGGTGCGCGACGGCCGGTGCGGGTGGTGCCGCGGGCCGGGACGGGCCGGAGGATGTCGCCCGTCAGGCGTTGCCGTCGAAGAGCGAGGTCACCGAGCCGTCGTCGAAGACCTCGCGGATCGCGCGCGCCAGCAGCGGCGCGATCGACAGCACCGTGAGCTGCGGGAACCGGCGCTCCTCCGCGACCGGCAGCGTGTCGGTGATGATGACCTCGCGCGCGCCGCAGGACTGCAGCCGCTCGACCGCGGGGTCCGAGAGCACGCCGTGCGTCGCGGCGACGATGACGTCCTTCGCGCCCGCCTCGAGGACGACGCGGACCGCGCCGGCGATCGTGCCGGCCGTGTCGATGAGGTCGTCGACGATCACGCAGGAGCGCCCCTCGACGTCGCCGACGACGCGGTTGGCGACGGCCTTGTTCGGGCTGCGGACGTCGCGCGTCTTGTGCACGAACGCGAGCGGCCCGCCGCCGAGCTTGGCGGCCCACTGCTCGGCGACGCGGATGCGGCCGGCGTCGGGCGAGACGACCGTGACGTTCGACGTGTCGACGCGCGTGCGGACGTACTCGACGAGGATCGGCTGCGCCCACAGGTGGTCGACCGGGCCGTCGAAGAAGCCCTGCGTCTGCGCGGCGTGCAGGTCGACGCTCATGATGCGGTCGGCGCCGGCGGTCCGGAACAGGTCGGCGACCAGGCGGGCCGAGATCGGCTCGCGGCCGCGGTGCTTCTTGTCCTGCCGCGCGTACGGGTAGAACGGCGCGATGACGGTGATCGTCTTGGCCGACGCCCGCTTCATGGCGTCGACCATGAGGAGCTGCTCCATCAGCCACTGGTTGATGGGCGAGCAGTGCGACTGCAGGATGAACGCGTCCGCGCCGCGCACCGACTCCCCGAACCGCACGTAGATCTCGCCGTTGGCGAAGTCGTACGCCGTCGTCGGCAGCAGCTCGATGCCGAGGTGCTCGGCGACGTCCTGCGCGAGCTCGGGGTGCGCGCGCCCCGACGCGAGGACCAGGCGCTTCTCGCCGTCGCTGGAGGTGATGCCGGTCATCGCGTCGTTCCCTCGTCCGTCGTCGTCGTGGCCGTGCCGTCGCCGTCCGCGAGGCGCTGCGGCTGCCCCGGCAGGTCCGGCGGCGGTGCGACGCGCTCCCCGACGGCCGCGGCCCGCTCCCGCTCGGCGCGGGCCTGCGGGGACAGCGCGCCGACGTCCTGCGTGCCGCGGGCGCGCGCGGCGGCGTCGGCGGCGGCGGTGCCGGCGCGCGAGCGCTGCACCCAGCCCTCGATGTTGCGCTGCGAGCCCGCGCTCACCGCGAGGGCGCCCGGCGGGACGTCGCGGCGCACGACCGTGCCGGCGCCCGTGTAGGCGCCGTCGCCGACGACGACCGGCGCGACGAACATGTTGTCCGAGCCGGTGCGGGCGTGGGAGCCGATGACCGTGCGGTGCTTGTTCACGCCGTCGTAGTTGACGGTGACCGAGGCGGCGCCGATGTTCGAGTGCTCGCCGATCGTGGCGTCGCCGACGTAGGACAGGTGCGGGATCTTGGACCCCGTGCCGATCTGGGCGTTCTTCGTCTCGACGAACGTGCCGATCTTGCCGCCGGCGCCGAGGTCGGTGCCGGGGCGCAGGTAGGCGAACGGGCCGACGGTGGCGCCCTCGCGGATCACCGACAGCGAGCCGTGCGTGCGCACGACCGTCGCGCCGGGGCCCACCTCGACGTCCGTCAGCGTGGTGTCGGGGCCCACCGTGGCGCCCTCGCCCACCGTCGTCGCGCCGTGCAGCTGCGTGTTCGGCAGGAGGGTCACGTCGCGGGCGAGCTCGACGTCGACGTCGACCCACGTGGTCGCCGGGTCGACGACCGTGACGCCCTCGCGCATCCAGTCCTCGAGCAGGCGGCGGTTGAGCTCGGCGCGCAGCACCGCGAGCTGCACGCGGTCGTTGACGCCCTCGACGCTCATCCGGTCGTCGGTGCGCAGCGCGCGCACGTGGCCGCCGTCGCCGCGCGCGATGGCGAGCACGTCGGTCAGGTACACCTCGCCCTGCGCGTTGTCGCGGCCGAGCCGCGCGAGCGCCGCGCGCAGCACGCGCGCCTCGAACACGTACACCGACGTGTTGATCTCGGTGACGGCGCGCTGCGCGTCGTCGGCGTCCTTCTCCTCGACGATGCCGAGGACGTCGCCCGTGCCGGGCTCACGCAGGATGCGCCCGTAGCCGGTGGGCTCGGGCACCTCGGTGGTGAGCACGGTGACGGCGTTGCCGTCGGCCGCGTGCGCGGCGAGCAGCTCGGTGAGCGTGCCCGCGTCGAGCAGCGGCACGTCGCCGGCCACGACGACGACCGCGCCGTCGAGCACCGAGTGCGCCGCGGCGCCGTCGGCCGCGCGGTCGTCCTCGCCCTGCGCGGCGGCGGCCTGCGCGGCGCCGTCGAGCGCCGTCATCGCGACCTGGACGGCGCGGCCCGTGCCGGGCACGTCGTCCTGGTCGACGAGCAGCGCCCCGGGGTCCACCTCGAGCACGTGCGCGGCGACGCGCTCCCGCTCGTGGCGGACGACCACGGCCACCCGCTCGGGCTCGAGCGCCCGTGCCGCGGCGAGCGCGTGGCCGACCATGGAGCGGCCGCCGAGGGTGTGCAGGACCTTGGGTGTTGCCGAGCGCATCCGTGTGCCCTCACCCGCTGCGAGGACGATGACGGCTGCGGGGCGGGGGACGTCCACCAGTGGTGCTCCTCGCGTCGTGCCCGGGACGGGCCGGGTCGTCGTGCGTCAGTGGACTCTACCGCCGCGCCGCGTGCCTCCCGTCGGTCCCGGTGCCCGGGCGGGCCGGCTGTGGCCATGCTCACGGGCCTACGTGAGGTCGTCGTGGTCGCCGCGCACCCACGCCGCGTGCCGCGCCGCGGACCGGCGGACGACCGCGAGCGCGTCGTGCGGCACGACCCCGCCCGCGAAGTTGTTGTAGAGCCGGTCGAACGGCCGGCGCGCCACGTGCGCCGCGATGCGCTCGGCCACGGCGCCCGACAGCGGGAGCCGGTTCGGGTAGCTGCGCATGAAGCTGACGGACGTCCGGTCGGGGTTGGCGAAGATGGTGTCGCCCGTCAGCAGCACGCCGCGCCCCTCGGCACCGGCCGCCCAGTGCAGGACCGCGCTGCCGGGGAAGTGGCCGCCGGGCTGGCTCAGCGTCACGCCGGGCAGGAGCTCCCGCTCGCCGTCCCACGTCGCCACGACGGGGTCCGGCCGCGCGACCCACCCGGCGTCCGCCGCCGCGACGAGCACGGGCGGCCCGCCCAGGGCCCGGCTCCACCCGACCTGCACGCCGAACATGTGCGGGTGGCTGGCGACCACGGCGACGACCTCGCCCAGCGCGCGCACCGCGGCGACCGAGGCGTCGTCGAGGAAGGCCGGCGGGTCCCACAGCACGACGCCGTCCGGCGTGCGCAGCACCTTCGCTTCCTGCCCGATGCCGACGCCGGGTGCGGTGGTCAGGCCGAGCAGGTCCGGCTCGAGCTCGTGCACGTCGACGCGCGTGCCGTCCGCCGCGAGCTCCTCGAGCGTCGTCCAGCGCTGGCCGTCGGCCGGCACCCACTGCCGCTCGTCGGCGCAGATCGCGCACACCTCGGGCCGCGCGGCGTGCTCGACGCCGCAGGTCGCGCAGATCCAGGACGCCATCGTCCCTCCCGGTCCCGCCGTCGGGCCGCGGGTGCGTGCGGCGCCCGCGGGCTCCGCCCCCAGGATTCGAACCTGGACCGCAAGGCTCCAAAGGCCTGCGTGCTGCCGTTACACCAGGGCGGACCGGCCGCCCAGTCTGCCAGCCCCGCACGGCACAATGGCCGCGTGGCCGACCCCAAGCGCACGCCGCGCTCGCGCATGACCGGGACGCAGCGACGCGCCCAGCTGCTCGACGTGTCGCGCACGCTGTTCGCCGAGAAGGGCTTCGACAACACGAGCGTCGAGGAGATCGCGGCGCGCGCCGACGTCTCCAAGCCCGTGGTGTACGAGCACTTCGGCGGCAAGGAGGGCGTCTACGCCGTCGTCGTCGACCGCGAGATCCAGGCGCTCACGGGTGCGCTCACGGGCGCCCTCGAGGGGGGCGGGCACCCGAAGGCGCTGGTCGAGCGGACCGCGCTCGCGCTGCTGTCGTACATCGAGACGTCCGAGGCCGGGTTCCGCATCCTCGTGCGGGACTCGCCGGTCGCGCAGGCGACGGGCACGTTCTCGAGCCTCATCGGCGACGTCGCGACGCAGGTCGAGCACCTGCTCGCCGACCAGTTCACCAAGCAGGGCCTCGACCGGCGCACCGCCCCCATCTACGCGCAGATGCTCGTGGGCATGGTCGCCCTGACGGGCCAGTGGTGGCTCGACGCACGACGCCCGCAGAAGGCCGAGGTCGCCGCGCACCTGGTCAACCTCGCGTGGAACGGCCTGTCCGGCCTGGAGCGCCGGCCGCAGCTGACGAAGGGCACGGAGCCGGCGCGCGCCGCCGGGCGTCCCTGACCGGTGCCCCGCGACGACTACCCTTCCCCCATGGCCGAGACCGACCTCGGCCGCGCCCCCCAGGACGAGGTCGACCGCATCGTGCTCGCGTGGGAGCGGGAGCGGCCCGACCTGGACGTGCGACCCCTCACGGTGCTGTCGCGCGTCAGCCGTCTCGCGCGCCACCTCGACCTGGCGCGGCGCGGCGCCTTCGCGCGGCACGGCCTCGAGACGTGGGAGTTCGACGTGCTCGCGGCGCTGCGCCGCGCGGGCGCGCCGTACCGCCTCTCCCCCGGCGCGCTGCTCACGCAGACCCTGGTGACCAGCGGGACGATGACCAACCGCATCGACCGGCTCGCCGAGCAGGGGCTCGTCGAGCGGCAGCCGTCGCCCGACGACCGGCGCGGCGTGCTCGTGCAGCTCACGCCCGCGGGCCTGCAGCGCGTCGACGAGGCGTTCGCCGACCTGCTCGACGTCGAGGCAGGGCTGCTCGGCGACCTGCCCGAGGCGGACCGCGACCGGCTCGCCGCCCTGCTGCGCGACGTCCTCACCCTGTTCGACCGGTCGTGACGTCGGCGCGGCCCGGGCGGCCCCTGCCGCGCAGGCCGCACGCCGCGCAGGGCGCGCTGCTCGTCGCGCTGCTGCTCGTCGCGCTCAACCTGCGCGGGCCGATCACGGCGCTGGCGCCCGTCGTCGACCGGCTCGGCGCGGACCTGGGGCTCACGCCCGCGTCCGCCGGGCTGCTCACCGGCGTGCCGGTGCTGTGCTTCGCCGCCCTGACCCCGCTGGCCGCCGTCGCGCTGGCGCGCGCCGGCACGACGCGGATGCTCGCGGCCGCGCTGCTCGCGATCCTCGCGGGCACGCTGCTGCGCTCGTTCGGCGGGACGACGGGCGCGTTCGTCGGCACCGTCGTGCTCGGCGCCGCCATCACGGTCGGCAACGTCGGCGTGCCGCTGGTCATCGGCCGCGACTTCCCCACCCGGGTGCCGCGGGTCATGGGCCTCTACTCCGCGGTGATGAACGCGGGCGCGGCGCTGACGACGCTCGGCACGGCCCCGCTCGCGGCGCTCGTCGGGTGGCGGTGGGCGCTCGTGTCGTGGGGCGCGCTCACGGTCGTCGCCCTCGCCGCGTGGGCGCGGGTGCACGCGCGCGCCGCGGGGACGACGGCCACGAGGCCGGCCGCCGGCGACGCGGTGCCGGACGCCGGCGCCGCGGGGGCCGCCACGCCGACGCCCGCCGCGCCGACCGCCCCTGTGCGCGTGCTGCGCCGGCGCGTGACGTGGCTCCTGGTCGTCGCGTTCGCCGGGCAGGCGTCCGCCTACATGGGTGTCACGGCGTGGCTGCCGTCGGTGCTGCGCGACGAGGCCGGGCTCGGGCGTGCGGCGGCGGGCGCGGGCGCCGCGGTGTTCCAGGTGCTGGGCGTCGTCGGCAGCCTGGTCGTGCCGCCGCTGCTCGCGCGGCGCGGGGTGTCGCCGCGCGCGGTCGTCCTCGGCATCACCGCGTGCTGGCTCAGCCTGCCGCTGGGCCTGCTGCTGGCGCCGGCGGGGTGGCCGCTGTGGTCGGTGCTCGCGGGGCTGGCGCAGGCGGCCAACTTCGTCGTGGTGTTCACGGTCGTCGCCACCGTGGCGGGGTCGGCGGCCGCCGCCCGCCGCATGTCCGCGACCGTGCAGACGCTCGGGTACGCCGTCGCCGCCGCCACGCCGAGCGTCCTCGGCGCGGTGCACGAGGCGACGGGCGGGTGGACGGCGCCGCTGCTCGTCGTCGCCGGGCTGCTCACGGCCATGTCGGTCACGCACACGACCGCCGCCGGGGCGCTGCGCCGGCGCTGACCCGCGCGCCGGCGCCGGCG
>NZ_JBFTEP010000093.1:0-14420 GCF_047229365.1 Cellulomonas pasadenensis
ACCGGGGCGTGCGGCGGGCCGGCTCAGCGCGCGTCGAGGCGGTCCAGCCGCACGTCGACGAGCCACCCGGTGACGAGCAGCGGCACGGTCACGCCGGCGAGCGGCACGAGCACCGGCACCGCGGCGCAGGTGAGCACCCACACGGTGACGGCGGCGAGCACGCCGAGCGACGTGCCCGGGCCGATCGCGGGCGCGAGCACGAGGAACCGCCACGTGCGGGCGGGGGAGTCGGTGTAGCGCCGCGTGACCGGTGCGACGTGGGCGAGCACGACGACGGCCCACGCGCCGGCGAGCGCGAGCCCGACGCCGGCGGCGGCCCGCGCCGGCCCGGTGAGCACGCCGAGCGCGACGGCGTCGAGCCACAGCAGCACCGCGACGGCCCACAGCGGCGCCCCGAGGACGTTGCACCGCCGCCACCCGCCGCGCCACGTCGCCCAGAAGTCGCGCCACAGGTGCTCCGACGGCGCGCCGGCGGCGACGCGTGCGAGCAGCGTCCCGGCGGCGTGCAGCGACGGCACGAGGCCGAGGACGACGCCGCCCGCGAGCGTGCCGAGCGCGAGCAGCAGCTGGGCCGCGACCACGTGCGCGAGCGCGCGCAGGACGGTCATGACGCGCGCGGCCCAGCCGACGGCCTCGTCGCCCGTCGTCCGCGCGGGCGGGCTGACGTGCGTCACGCCGCCCCGCCGTGCGTGTGGGAGCCGGCGCCGTCGTCGCCCACGCGCGTGCCGGTGGTGACCCGCCCGCGGTCGTCGACCGCGACCAGGACGAGGGTCGCCTGCCCCCGCACGGCGTCCCAGCCGGGCAGGACCACCGCCGACGCCTGCGCGCCGTCGGGCCACCGCCACGCGAACCGGCCGTCGCCCAGCGGGCGCACGTCGTGCGCGTCGAGCGTGCGCAGGCGCCCGCGCTCGACGCCGCGCGGGTCGCTGCCGGGCTCGAGCGTCTCCCACGTGCCCGTGAGCGCGGCGGGCTCGGCGGGCCAGCGGCGCTCGTCGTCGTCCTCGCGCGCGGGCCCCGCCCACGGCTGCGGGCTGACGAGCGGCCAGCCGTCGTGCGTCCACACGAGGCGGCGGACCTGCACGCGGTGCCGCTCGGGGGCGTCGTCGTCACGCACGTGGTGCACGAGCAGCTGGCGACCCGGGGCGTCGGCCGTCGCGGGCTCGGTGAGCACGGACGCGTGCCCGGGGGCGCGCAGGCCCGGCCCGCCGGCGAGGCGGTGGCCGGCGAGGACGACCGTGCCGGCGTCCGGGGCGGTGTCCCGCAGGTCGCGGCCGAGGCGGTCGCGGTACGGCCCGGTGACGGTGTCGGCGACGGCCGCGCGCACGTGGTAGCTCGAGAAGAGCGAGTCCCACGACGCGAGCAGCGCCCAGCCGCCGCCGGGGCGCGGCAGCACGTACGCGCCCTCGACCGCGCCCTCGACGTCGGCCGCCCGCCGCGCGAGGAGCACGCCGGGCCCCGCGCTGGGCTCGCCCGGTGCCGGCGCGTCGAGCGCGAGGCCGGTCGCGGGGTCGAGCTCGAGCGCGTGCAGGCCCCCGAAGAACGAGCCGTACACGAGCCAGTGCCGGTCGCCGTCCACGGCCAGCGCCGCGTCGATGGCGTTGGGCGGTCCGTCGCCGTGCGGCGAGCCGGCGGCGTCGGCGGGCACGGCGTCGCTCGTCACGACGAGCCCGCGGTCCTCCCACGGACCGGCGGGGTGCGCCGCGACGGCGAGCCCGATGGCCGACCGGCGCGAGCCGAACGTCGACGCCGACCAGTACATCCGCCACCCGTCGCCGACGCGCACGACCTCGGGCGCCCACAGGCCGGGCGCGCCGGCCCACGCCGCGGCGGCGGCGGGCACGCCCGGCAGCGCCCAGCCGTGGAACTCCCAGTCGACGAGGTCGGTGGAGCGGCGCACCTGGACGCCGCCGCGCACGGGGCCGACGGCCGACGCGTCGGTCGAGAACAGCCAGTAGGTGCCGTCGTCGTCACGCACCGCGGTGGGGTCGTGGGCGTGGTCGCCGCCCCACGCGCTCGTGTCGGGGGTCAGGTCGACGCCCGGCTCCAGGGTGGTCACGCGTCAGCCCTTCGTGCCGGTCAGGGCGACGGACGCGATGATCTGCCGCTGGAACACCAGGAAGACCACGAGGATCGGCAGCAGCGCGACGAAGGACGCGGCCATGATCAACGGGTAGTCGCGCTGCGTGGCGTACTCGACGTTGAGGTTCGCGATGACGACCTGCAGCGTCTGCTTGCCCGGGGAGTTCAGGTACAGGATCGGCGCGAGGTAGTCGTTCCACACCGTCATGAACCAGAGGATGAACTGCGCCGCGATGGCGGGTCGGATCATCGGCACGATCATCCGCCCGAAGATCGTCAGGTACGACGCGCCGTCGATCTTCGCCGCCTCGATGAGCGAGTCCGGGACCGACTCGAGGTACTGGCGGATGAAGAAGATCATGATGATGTTGCCGAACAGCAGCGGCACGATCAGCGGCAGCAGGGTGTCGACCCAGTGCAGCCGGGAGAACATGACGAACTGCGGGATCATGATCGTCGGGTAGGGGATCATCAGGCCCGACAGCAGGCCCAGGAAGATCGCGTTCTTGGCCGGCAGCCGCATCTTCGCGAGCGCCAACGCCGCGAGCGCCGACGTCACCGACCCGACGACGGTGACCGTGCCGGCCACGATGATCGAGTTCTTGAAGCCCGACAGGATCGGCGCCTCGGTCCACATGCGCACGAACGTGTCCCACTGCGGGGCGTCCGGCCAGAGGACCGGCGGCAGCGCGAACACCTCGGGCTTGGTCTTCACCGCCGTGGTGAACATCCAGAGGAGCGGCGCGAGCATGGCGATCGCGAAGACCGACAGCACGACGAGCAGCACCGCGTTGACGACGCGGCTCTCGCGGCCCGCGCCGACGCCGGTCGCGCCCGGCCCGCGGCCGACCGGCGTGCGTCGCGGCAGGGTGGGGATGGTGGTCATGGCAGGCCCCTCAGTCGATGCTGAAGCTGTTGCGCCGGTTCAGGCGGAACTGGATCAGGGTGATGACGAGGACGAGGACGCCCAGCACGATGGCCATGGCCGTCGCGTACCCCATCTGCTGGTACCGGAAGGCCTGGCGCCAGATGTACCAGACCACGGACGCGGAGCCGAACTCCGGGCCGCCCGTCGGCGTCATGATGTTGATCTCGGTGAACAGCTGCGCGCCGGCGATGATGTTCGTGACGACGAGGAAGAACGTCACGGGGCGGACCATCGGCAGCGTGATGTGCCGCAGCCGCTGCCACCACCCGGCGCCGTCGAGCGCGGCCGCCTCGTGCAGCGAGGCGGGCACCGACTGGATCGCCGCGAGGTACAGCAGCATCGAGTAGCCGAGGCCCTTCCAGACCATCATGAGGATGATCGCGGGCTTCACGGTCGCGGTGTCCTGCAGCCAGTTCGGGCCGTCGACGCCGAACCACGCGAGCACCTGGTTCACGAGGCCGAAGTCGCCGTTGTAGGCGAACTGCCAGACGATGGCGATCGCCGCGAGCGAGGAGATCACCGGCACGTAGTAGATCGTCCGGAAGGCCGTGCGCCCGGCGATGCGCCGGTTCAGCGCGATGGCGAGCAGCAGGGCCAGGGCCAGGCCGATCGGGATGCCGATCATGTAGAAGAACGTGTTGAACAGCGACTGGCGGAAGTACTCGTCGCCGACCAGCCGCGTGTAGTTGTCGAGCCCGACGAACCGCATCGGGCCGAGCCCGTTCCAGCTCGTGAGCGACGCGTACCCCGCGAACAGCACCGGGTAGAGCGTGAACAGCAGGAACCCGACCACGGGCGGGGCGACGAACGCCATGGCCCACCGGTGCTCGGTGCGGTGCAGCTGCCGGCGCTGCCGGGCGGTGCGCATCGGCGGGGTGGTGCCCGTCCGGAACGCGCCGGGTGCGGCGGGCGGGGCCTCGGGGGCCGCGGATCGCGACATCGGGGGTCCTCTCGTGCGAAGGCCGGTCGTGCGAGGGCCGGCCCGGCCGCCGGGGGAGCGGCCGGGCCGGGGCGGGTCAGCTGCCGGCGAACGCCTGCTCGGCGTTGGCGTTCGACTCGTCGAGCAGCGCCTGCATGCGCGGCTGCACCTCGGCGAGGTAGTCGGCCGCCGTCTGCTCGCCGTCGAGGACCGGCTGGATGTTGGTCCACAGCTCGTCGTACCAGGCGGCGCCGTACGTGTACGCGGCCGGCATCGCGCGGCCGTAGTCCTGCACGATGTCGAGGAACTCCTTGCGGTTGGCCGGCTCCGCGTCGGGGGCGGCCGCCCACTCCTCGGCGACGTCGACCAGGTTCGGCACCTGGATGTTCGCGTCGACGAGCGTCTGCTGCGCCTCGGCGTCCGCGGACAGGTAGGTCACGAGCTGCACCGCATCGTCGGGCATGTCGGTCGTGCCCGAGACACCGATGCCGAGGGAGCCGATCCACGTGCCCGAGCCGCCGTCGCCGAGCGTCGGCCACGGGATGAGGTCGTAGTCGAACTCGAGCTCGTTGTAGACGCTGACGTCCCACGGGCCGACGGGGAAGAAGCCGATCTCCCCGGCCATCCAGCGCTGGTACGTGTCGAGCGTGGCGGCGTCCGCCGCGGACGGGGTGACGCCGTCGACCGTCGTCAGGTCGGCGAACTCCTGGAGCGCCTCCGCGAACTCGGGGGTGTCGACGGTGACCTCGGTGCGGTCCTCGTTGACGAAGTCGCCGCCGTTGCTCCACACCACGGACTGCAGGTTCCACTGGACGTTCGGCCCGGTGCCCCACTGGTCGACGGCGCCGTCGCCGTCGGTGTCGGTCGTCAGCTGCTGGCAGATCGCGACGTACTCCTCCCACGTGAGGGGGACGTCCGGGTCGGGCAGCGGGATGCCCGCGGCCTCGAACATCGTCTTGTTGTAGCCGAACGCGAACGGGCCGACGTCCTTGGGCAGCCCGTAGAGGCGACCCTCCGGCGTGCCCTGGAGCTCGCCGTCGAACCGGTAGGAGTCGACGCCGTACTCCCAGATGTTGTCGAGGTCGACCCCGAGCTCGTCGACCTGGTCGGTGATGTCCATGAGGACGCCCGAGGCGACGTACGACTGGAGGTTGGCCTGCTCGATGTAGAACACGTCGGGCACGTTGTTGCCCGCGACGGCGGCCTGGAGCTTCGTCGCGTACTGGTCGGCGTCGGTGACGATGACCTCGACCTCGACGCCGGTGTCCTCGGTGAACTTGTCGATGGCCGCCTGGTAGGCGGCCTTCTCGTCCGGTCCGCCGCGGAACATGAACGTCAGCGCACCGCTGTCGCCGCCGCTGCCGCCGTCGCCGCTGCACGCGGTGAGCGAGAGCGCCCCGACGAGCGCGGTGCACGCCATGCCGACGGCCAGCCTGCTCTTCTTCATCTGCCTGCCTCCCTGTCGTGGGTCGGTCAGGTCACGCCGGTCGGGGCGGCTCCCGGCGTGTGCCGGGGAGGCGACGCACCTGCGCGTCGGCCGTCCGCTCCTGCTGGTCGTCGTTGACCTCTCCGATGCTGACAACGTCGTCCTACAACGTTGATCTACAACGTTGCACAAGGTGGCACGGGCGCGCCCGCCGGGTCAAGCCACGATCGGGTAACGCCCCGTGACGACGCACGGAGCGGTCGGCGGGTCCGTCGTTGACGCGCCCGGCGCCTCTCGTGCATGGTGGCCCTACAACGTTGTAGACAGCGCCGCCGGCCACCCACGTGCCGCGAGCCACGCGAGGAGCACCCGACGATGACGTCCGCCCTCACCCCGCCGATGGGGTGGAACAGCTGGGACTGCTACGGCACCACCGTGACCGAGGCGGAGGTCCTGGCGAACGCCCGGTTCCTGGCCGAGCACCTGCTGCCGCACGGCTGGGACACGGTGGTGGTCGACATCGACTGGTCCGACCCCGACGCCCGGCCCCACGGCTACACGCAGGACGCGGCGCTCGTGCTCGACGCGCACGGCTACCCGCAGCCGGCCCCCGGCCGGTTCCCCTCGGCGGCCGGCGGCGCGGGCTTCACCGCCCTCGCTGCCCGGGTCCACGCGCTCGGGCTGCGGTTCGGCGTCCACGTGCTGCGCGGCATCCCGCGGCGCGCCGTCGCGGCGGCGCTGCCCGTCCCCGGCGACGGCGGCTGGACGGCGGCCGACGTCGCCGACCCCACGTCCACGTGCCCGTGGAACGGGCACATGGTCGGCCTCGACCACGCCCACCCCGGTGCGCAGGCGTGGCTCGACGGCCTCGTCGCGCAGCTCGCGTCGTGGGGCGTCGACTACGTCAAGGTCGACGACGTGCTGGCGCCGTTCCACGCCGACGCGGTGCGGGCGTGGGGGACCGCGATCGCGCGCAGCGGCCGCGAGATGGTGTTGTCGCTGTCCCCGGGCACGCGCCTGTCGACCGAGCACCTGCCGGTGCTGCGCGAGCACGCGCAGCTGTGGCGCGTCTGCGACGACCTGTGGGACCGCTGGGAGGACGTGCACGCGAACTTCGCCCGGCTCGCGCGGTGGGCGCCGCACCAGCGCCCCGGCGGCTGGGCCGACGCCGACATGCTGCCGCTCGGCCGCATCGGCATCCGCGCCGAGCGCGGCGAGGACCGGCAGAGCCGGCTCACCCCCGACGAGCAGCGCACCCTGCTCACCCTGTGGGTCATGGCGCGCTCGCCGCTCATGATGGGCGGCGACCTACCGACCAGCGACCCCGCGACGGTCGCGCTGCTCACGACGCCCGCCGTCGGGCACGTCCTGCGCACCGGCGTCGACGGGCGCGAGCTGCTGCGCGAGCCCGCCGCCACGGACCTCGGCGCGGGCCGCACCGACGCCGGCGAGGTCGTCGTCTGGGCCGCGCGCGCCGGCGACGGCACGCGCACCCGATACGTCGCCGTGTTCTGGACCGGCACGAACCCGCGCACCGAGCACCTCGCGCTGTCGTCGCTGCTCGGCGACGCCGACGCCCGTGCCGGTCGCTGGGCCGTGCGCGACCTGTGGTCCGGCACCGCCCTGCCGGACCCCGTCCCCACGGGCTGGGAGCCCGAGGGGCGCCTCGACCTCGAGGTGCCCGCGCACGGCGTGCGCTGGCTCGCCCTCGACCCCACCGACCACCCCGCCCCGGCCGCCCCGGGCCCGCACCACCGACAGGAGCCGTCATGATCCCCGTCCGTCTCACGCTCGACCCCGCGTTCCGGGTCGGGCCCGTCCGCCGGCGCACGTTCGGCTCGTTCGTCGAGCACCTCGGGCGCTGCGTCTACACCGGCATCCACGACCCCGGGCACCCCACCGCCGACCAGGACGGCTTCCGCAAGGACGTCCTCGAGCTCACGCGTGAGCTCGGCGTCTCCACCGTGCGCTACCCGGGCGGCAACTTCGTCTCCGGCTACCGGTGGGAGGACGGCGTCGGCCCCGTCGAGCAGC
The DNA here is from genome assembly GCF_047229365.1 of Cellulomonas pasadenensis. Classification (NCBI taxonomy): domain Bacteria; kingdom Bacillati; phylum Actinomycetota; class Actinomycetes; order Micrococcales; family Cellulomonadaceae; genus Cellulomonas; species Cellulomonas pasadenensis. Next base: position 7,387 of record NZ_JBFTEP010000093.1, read on the forward strand.
GTCCGCGCCGCCTCGACCTCGCGTGGCACTCGACGGAGCCCAACACGGTCGGCACGGACGAGTTCATGCGCTGGGCCGCGCTCGCCGAGGTCGAGCCGATGATGGCCGTCAACCTCGGCACGCGCGGCGTGCAGGAGGCCGTCGACCTGCTCGAGTACTGCAACGTGCCCGGCGGCACCGCGCTGTCCGACCTGCGGCGCGCGAACGGCGCGGCCGACCCGTACCGCGTGCGCATGTGGTGCCTCGGCAACGAGATGGACGGGCCGTGGCAGACCGGGCACAAGACGGCCCTCGAGTACGGCCGCCTCGCCGCCGAGACCGGGCGCGCCATGCGCATGGTGGACCCGGGCATCGAGCTCGTCGCGTGCGGCTCGTCGAGCTCGTCGATGGAGACGTTCGGCGAGTGGGAGCGGGTCGTCCTCACCGAGGCGTACGACCAGGTCGACTACGTCTCGGCGCACGCCTACTACTGGGAGGAGGACGGCGACCTCGGCTCGTTCCTCGCCTCCGCGGTCGACATGGACCACTTCGTCGAGTCCGTGACCGCCACCGCCGACGCCGTCCGCGCCGCGCAGAAGAAGAGCAAGCGCATCCACATCTCGTTCGACGAGTGGAACGTCTGGTACCAGAAGCGCGCCGAGTCGCGCCCGCCGAGCGGCGACGACTGGCCCGTCGCGCCCGTCCTGCTCGAGGACCGCTACGACGTCGCCGACGCCGTCGTCGTGGGCAACCTGCTCATCAGCCTGCTGCGGCACAGCGACCGCGTGCACGCGGCGTCGCTCGCGCAGCTCGTCAACGTCATCGCGCCGATCATGACGGAGCCGGGCGGCCGGGCCTGGAAGCAGACGATCTTCCACCCCTTCGCCGCCGCGTCCCGGTACGCGACGGGCGACGTGCTGCGCGTCGCGATCGACGCGCCGACGTACGAGACGGCCCGCTACGGCGACGCCGCGCTCGTCGACGCCGTGGCCACCCGGGACGAGGAGACGGGCGACGTCGCGCTGTTCGCCGTCAACCGCTCGACCGGCGCGCCGGCCGTCCTCGACGTCGACCTGCGCGCGCTGCCGGGCCTCTCGCTCGTGGAGGCGACGACGCTGGCGAACCCGGACCACCGCTGGTCGGCCACCGCGGACGACGACTCCTCGGTCGCGCCGCGCGCCAACCCGACCGCCGAGGTCGCCGACGGCCGCCTGCGGCTGCGGGTGCCGCCGGTGTCGTGGAACGTCGTGCGGCTCGGCACCCGGGCGTGAGCACGCGCCTCGTCCGCGCCGCCGTCGCCCTCGTGGCGGCGGCGGCGCTGGCGGCGTGCGGCGCCACCGGCCCCTCCGGTCCCGCGGCGACGGACCTGGACCCCACCGGCGACGTGCGCGCGCACGACCCCGCGCTGGTCGTGGGGGAGGGGGACGAGCCCTGGTACGTCTTCTCCACGGGGGACGTGCGGGTCGGCGCCGGCTCGCCGCAGGTGCGCCGGTCCGTCGACGACGGCCGCACGTGGGAGGACGCGGGGACCGTGTGGGACGCCGCGTCCCGGCCGCGCTGGGTGTACGAGCGCGTCCCGGGCGTGCAGAACTTCTGGGCGCCCGAGGTCGTCGAGCACGACGGGACCTGGTACCTCTACTACGCCGCGTCGACGTTCGGCTCGAACCGCTCGCTCATCGGCCTGATGACCAGCCCGACGCTCGACCCGGACGACCCGGCGTACGCCTGGTCCGACCGCGGCGAGGTGATCGCGTCCGAGCCGGGCCGCGACGACTGGAACGCGATCGACCCGAGCGTGCTCACGGTCGACGGCACGCCGTGGATGGCTTTCGGCTCGTTCTGGGGCGGCATCCAGCTGGTCGAGCTGACGTGGCCGGACGGCACGCTCGCGCCCGGGGCCGAACCCGTCACGATCGCGTCCCGGATCGGCGCCGAGAACGCGATCGAGGCGCCGACCCTCGTCGAGCGCGACGGCTGGTTCTACCTCTTCGTCTCGCGCGACTCGTGCTGCCAGGGGTCGGACTCCACGTACAGCACGGCGGTCGGGCGCTCGCGCGACGTCGCCGGCCCGTACGTCGACCGGTCCGGCCGCGCCATGACGCAGGACGGCGGCGAGGTGCTGCTCACCACCCGCGGCGACCGGGTGGGACCGGGCGGCGAGTCGTACTCCCGCGGCTACCTGGCCCACCACTGGTACGACGCCGCCGACGGCGGCGAGATCCGCCTCGGCATCCGCGAGCTCGCGTGGGACGACGCGGGCTGGCCGGTCGCGAGCACCCGCGAGGAGCAGGCGGAGGACGGCGGCTGACCGACGGACCCGCCCCTCGTCGCCCGACCGGCCCGCGCCCGCTGCCTCTCCACCCCTCGACCGCACGTCGAACCGGTCGTCGTGCAGCACCGACTTGCCGGCACGGTGCACGACGACCGGTTCGACGCCGCCGGCGGGGCGTCGGCGGCCGGCGGGCGTCGGCGTCGGTGAGGGTCGGCGTCGGTGCGGGTCAGCGGCCCGTGATCCGGCGGCGCAGCGCCCGCAGGACGACCGCCCCGGCCCACGCGAGGCCTGCGAGGCTCGCCGCGTTCGCGCTGCGGCGCGCGTGCCGGCGCCGGGAGCGGAACTCGCGCACGGGCCAGCCGACCTCCGCGGCGTGCCGCCGCAGGCGCCGGTCGGGGTTGATGGCGCACGGGTTGCCGACCGTAGACAGGATCGCCACGTCGTTCGTCGAGTCGCCGTAGGCGTGGCACGCGGCGAGGTCGTACCCCTCGCGCTCGGCCAGGGCCCGCACGGCGCTGGCCTTCGCCTCGCCGTGCAGGAGGTCGCCGACGAGGCGTCCGGTGTAGAAGCCGTCCTCGTGCTCGGCGATCGTGCCGAGCGCGCCCGAGGTGCCCAGCCGGCGCGCGATGAGCTCGCCGATCTCCACGGGCGTCGCCGTCACCAGCCACACCGCGTGCCCGGCGGCGAGGTGCGCGTCGAGCAGTGCCCGCGTACCGGGGTAGATGCGCAGGCTGAGGACCTCGTCGTAGACGTCCTCCGCGATGGCCGTGACCTCGGCGACGGAGTGGCCGCGCATGATGGACAGCGCGCGCGAGCGGATCTCGTCGATCTGCTCCCGGTCCTCGCCGAACGCCTGGTAGCGCGCCTGCTGGAACGCGAACACGAGGATGTCGCGCTTGCGGAAGAACCCGCGCCGGTACAGCCCCACGGCCAGGTGGAACGCGCTCGCGCCGCGGATGATCGTGTTGTCGACGTCGAAGAACGCGGCGACGCGCGTCCCCTCGGGGACCACCTCCGCGACGGGCGTCTCGACGGTGGCCGCGACCACAGGCCCCGTCCCGGCCACGTCCGGGCCGACCACGGCGCCCTCGCCGGTTCCGTCCGCCGCGTGCACCCGGCCACTGTAACGACGCCCGTGCGCGCGTGGGGTGCGCGCCCGGCCGCGGCGGCGCGGCATGATCGGCGTCGACCCGGACCACCAGGAGAGGCGACGACATGGCGCGGCACCGGATCTTCTCGACGCCGTTCGCGAGCATCTACCCGCACTACGTGACGAAGGTCGAGCGCAAGGGCCGCTCGCGGGCCGAGGTGCACGAGGTGATCGCGTGGCTCACGGGCTACGACGAGGCGGGCCTGGCCCGCGTCCTCGAGTCCGAGGTCGACCTCGAGACGTTCTTCGCCGCGGCCCCGGCGTGGAACCCCGACGCCGCGCTGATCACCGGCGTGATCTGCGGCGTGCGGGTGGAGGAGATCGAGGACCCGCTGATGCAGCGGATCCGGTACCTCGACAAGCTCGTCGACGAGGTCGCCCGCGGCAAGCGCATGTCGTCGGTCCTGCGGGGCGGTGCGGCGACGCGCGCGGGCGACGGCTGACGCCGCGGACGCCTACCGTGGCGGGGTGAGCGGACCGCACGACCAGCCGACCCCCGCCGACGCCCGCGACGCCGTGGGCCCCACCGACGCCACCGCGCCCGACCCGGTCGCCGCTGCCGAGGCGCGCGTCGTGCTCTACGGGCGCGCCGGCTGCCACCTGTGCGACGACGCGCGGGCGGTCGTGCGCCGCGTCAGCGCGGCGACGGGCGCGCCGTGGGCGGAGGTCGACGTCGACGTCCCCCTGCCCGACGGCCGCGTCCTCGCCGACGAGCTCGGCGAGCTGGTGCCGGTCGTCGACGTCGACGGGGTGCGCCGCGGGTACTGGCGCGTCGACGAGGCGCGCCTGCTGCGGGCCCTCGCCGCGGGACCCCGCTAGGCCCTACCGTGGGCCGCGGCGCCCGGGCCGCCCCGCGACGAGGCGGGACGTGCCGGCCGGGAGCCGTGGGGGGCGACGTGGACGCTCGTGGGGGACGCTCGGGCCGCGGTGCGCAGGTGCCGCCGGCGACGGTCGCCCGGCTGCCGGGCTACCTGCGCGCGCTCGAGGTGGTGGCGGCGGAGGGCTGCGTGCTGACGTCGTCCGACGAGCTCGCCGACCGCGTCGGCGTCACGCCCGCGCAGCTGCGCAAGGACCTGTCGTTCCTCGGCTCCTACGGCGTGCGCGGCGTCGGGTACGACGTCGCGCACCTGCGCGAGCAGGTCCGCGTCGTGCTGGGGCTCGCCGACGAGCGGCGCGTCGTGCTGGTCGGCGTCGGCAACCTCGGTCACGCCCTGGCGAACTACGCCGGCATCGCGCAGCGCGGGTTCGCGCTCGTCGCCCTGGTGGACGCCGACCCGCGCGTGGTCGGCACGACGGTCGCCGGGCTGGTCGTGCAGCCGGCCGACCGGCTGGCCGAGGTCGTGGCGTCGACGGGCGCGACCATCGCGGTGCTCACGACGCCGGCGACGGTGGCGCAGGACGTGTGCGACCGGCTCGTGGCGGCGGGGGTGGTCGGCATCCTCACGTTCGCGCCCGCGGCGCTGCGTGTGCCGCCGCACGTCGACGTGCGGGCGGTCGACGTGGCGTCCGAGCTGCAGATCCTCGCGTTCCACGAGGCGCGGCGCGCCGCCACGGGCGGGGCCTGACGCGGCTCGGGGTGGGTCCCCGGCGCCGACCCCGCCACGCACCGCGGGGCGCGACCGGTCCGGTCGCGCCCCGCGGCGGGTGTGCAGCTGCTGCGTCAGCCCTGCTTGATGGCCGAGACGTCGAGGTCGATCTTGACCTTGTCGGCGACGAGCACGCCGCCGGCCTCGAGCGCCGCGTTCCACGTGAGGCCGTAGTCCTTGCGCGAGATGGTCACCGACGCCTCGAACCCGGCGCGCGTGTTGCCGAACGGGTCGACGGCCGAGCCGTTGAAGACGGTCTCGAGCTCGACCTGCTGGGTGACGCCGTGGATGGTCAGGTCGCCGACGACGACCCAGTCCGAGCCGGCCGGCCGGACGGCCGTCGAGGTGAAGGACCACTCGCCGTGCGTCTCGACGTCGAAGAAGTCGCCGCTCTTGAGGTGGCCGTCGCGGTTCGCGTCACCCGTGGTGACGGACGCGGGGTCGAGCGTGACGACGACGGAGGAGGACTCGACGTCCTCGCCGACCGTCAGCGTGCCCGACGTGATCGCCACGGTGCCGCGCACCTTCGAGATGCCGGCGTGGCGGACGGTGAAGGACGCCTCCGAGTGCGAGGCGTCGACGGCCCAGGTGCCGGTGGACAGGCCGGTGGGGAGCGCGGTCATGGGGACCTCCGTGGTTCGTTGAATCATCAAGTACCTGTTGGTTGAGATTTCTACTACACTCGAGCCACCGAAGGCAAGAGGGGAGGACGACGTGACCAGCAGCACCCCGAAGGACCCCCGGCCCGCCGACGAGGTCCGGTGGCTCACCGAGGAGCAGCAGCGGCACTGGCGCGCCTGGCGCGACGGCGCGGCCCTCCTCCTCGACGCCCTCGGCCGCGAGCTCGACGCCACGAGCGGCCTGTCCCTCGCCGAGTACGAGATCCTCGTGCGCCTCTCCGAGGCCGAGGGGCGCACCCTGCGCATGTCCGAGCTCGCGGGCGACCTCGCGCACTCGCGCAGCCGCCTCACGCACACCGTGGCACGGCTGGAGCGCGCCGGCATCGTGCGCCGCGAGCAGGCGCGCTGCGACGCGCGCGGCGTCAACTGCGTCATGACCGACCACGGCTGGGACGTGCTCGTCGCGGCGGCGCCCGGGCACGTCGCGTCGGTGCGCGCGCACCTCGTCGACCGCCTGACCGACGCGCAGCTCGCGGCGCTCGGCGACGCGATGCAGGTGGTCGTCGACCACCTGCGCTCGCCCGACTGCACGCAGGCGCGCGCCGAGGCCGAGGACCCCGCGCCCGCCGCCTGACGGCCACCCGCCGGCGGCGGCGGAGGGTCGCCGGACGTGGCGCACCGCACGCCGCGCGGGGGCGGTGCACCCGGGTTGATTTGCGACACTGGGCACATGGTCGACACGACGGTGCACCTGATGCGGCACGGCGAGGTCCACAACCCCTCCGGCGTGCTCTACGGGCGCCTCCCCGGCTACCGCCTGTCGGAGCGCGGCACCGCGATGGCCGAGCTCGTGGCCCGCACGCTCGCCGGCGACGAGGGCGCCCCGCGTCGCGACGTCGTCACCGTGGTCGCGTCCCCGCTCCAGCGCGCGCAGGAGACGGCCGCCCCGATCGCCGCCGCCTTCGGGCTCGACGTCGTCACCGACGAGCGCGTCATCGAGGCCGAGAACCACTTCCAGGGCAAGACGTTCGGCGTCGGCGACGGCTCGCTGCGCCACCCCGAGCACTGGCCGCACCTGCGCAACCCGTTCCGCCCGTCCTGGGGCGAGGCGTACACCGTGCAGGTCGCGCGCATGACGGCCGCCGTGCAGGCCGCCCGCGACTCGGCCCGCGGCCACGAGGCCGTGGTCGTCAGCCACCAGCTGCCCATCTGGATCACCCGCCTCGCGCTCGAGGGCCGCCGCCTGTGGCACGACCCCCGCCGGCGCCAGTGCGCGCTCGCGTCGCTGACCACGCTGCGCTTCTCCGGCGACCGCCTCGTCGCCGTCGGGTACTCCGAGCCCGCCGCGTCGCTCCTGCCCGGCGCCTCCCCCGTCGCGGGGGCCTGACGTGCGCGCCGACGCGCTCCGCCGCGCCGCGGCCGTCGCC
>NZ_JBFTEP010000094.1:0-14374 GCF_047229365.1 Cellulomonas pasadenensis
GCCTCCCACCGGCGCCGGGCCCTGGCGACCGCCCGGCGTGCCTCCGCCGGCGCGGGCGGGATGCTCGCCACGTCCTCGCGCCGGTCCGCGACGACGGAGCCCGAGAGGACCATCTCCGCGCCCACGCGCGTGCCGCGCAGGTCGTCCAGAGGGCGCCCGCCGGGCGGGCAGCAGCCGGGCGGGCACGCGAGGCAGCGGTAGGCACCACCGGACACCAGCAGCGCCTCCACGGGCCCGACCGGCACGTCGCAGGCCTCCGCGAGGTGGGCGGCGGCCCGGCCCGCGAGGTGCTCCCCCGACGGTCGCTCGGTGTAGGCGACGAGGAGCACCCGGGTGGCGCCGTCCGCGTCGAGGTGACCGGCCAGGGTGCGCGCGAGCTGGGGGCCGTGGGCGGGCGACGCGAGGTCGTCGAGGTCGACGCGCACGACCAGGCCGACGCGGGCGCGCGGGCCGCGCAGGCCGACGGCGACGGCGCTCTCGTGCGGCCGGAAGCCGAGCCGGTGCGGGACGTAGGCGAGCAGCTCGCGCGGCTCGTCGACACGGAGGATGACGGGTTCCATGGCCCCACCCCAGCGCCTGGCGGCGGCACGCGGCGGCGGCGGGGGCCCGATCTGTGGGCGGCGCCGACCGGCCGCGCGCTGGGGTCGGCTCGGCACGAGGCCGGTCCGGCTAACCTGTGCGCCGTGCCGACGCCGAGGACGCCCCCGACGGCCGCCCACGCGGCGGTGTGCCTCGCCGTCCTCGTCGTCGTGACCGCGGGGTGCACGGGCCCGACCTCGCCCGGCGACGGGCCCACGTCCCCGCCCGGCGCCGCACCCACGCCGTCGGCCTCCGAGAGCCTCCTGACCGACGAGATCGGGCCGCACACCGAGGTCGGCCGGCTCGCCGACGGGTTCCCGGGCGAGCTCGTCCCCGTCCCGCCGGGTGCCGAGGTGCTCGTGTCGTCCGCCGCCCCGGTCGCCGACGGCGCCGTCGAGATCAGCCTCAACGTGCGCACCGCGCAGGACACCGCCGGCCTCCTCGACGCCGTGCGCGCACCGCTGCTCGCCGCCGGGTTCACCGAGTCCGTCCCGGCCGCCCCCGAGGCGGGGCTGGCGGCGCAGGTGACCTTCGCACGCTCGGAGGGTGCCGAGCTCCTCGTCGTCGGCGTCCTCGACCGCGACGGCACGCGGACGATGACGCTCGGCGGCACCGTCCGCACCGCCGCCCCCTGAGCCGCCGCCTTAGGGTGGGCCGCGTGACCGACGCCCCCGCGCCCGTGGACCTCGTCGACCTGCGCGCAGGTGTCGACGCCGCCCTCGCCCGCCACGTCGCGCGGCTGCGCGCCGAGGTCGCCGCCCTCTCGCCCGACGGCGCACCGCTGGTCGACGCCGTCGAGAGCATGGTGTCCGGCGGCAAGCGCCTGCGCGCCGCCTTCTGCTACTGGTCGTGGCGGGCTCACGGCGGCACGCCGGGCACGCCGCAGGAGGCAGCGGTGCACCGCGTCGGCGCCGCCCTGGAGCTGTTCCAGGCGGCGGCGCTGTTCCACGACGACGTCATGGACGACTCCGACACCCGCCGCGGCCGCCCCGCCGCGCACCGGGCCTTCGCGACGGACCACGCCCGGCGCTCCCTGCTCGGCGACGGGGAGCGGTTCGGCGCCGCCGCCGCGATCCTCCTCGGCGACCTCGCCCTCGTGGCGAGCGAGCGCGAGTGGGCGGAGGCGGCGCGGGCCCTCCCGCAGGACGCCGCCGCGACGGCACGCGAGGTGTTCGACCTCATGCGTACCGAGGTGACCGTGGGCCAGTACCTCGACGTGCTGGCGCAGGCGCTCCCGTGGGGCGACGACGACGGGGACGAGCGGCGCGCGCTCGACGTGCTGCGCGCCAAGTCCGCGCGCTACAGCGTGGAGCACCCGATCGTGCTCGGCGCCGCGCTCGCGGGTGCCGACGAGGCCGCGCTGGCGGGCTGCCGGCGGGTCGGGCTCCCGCTCGGCGAGGCCTTCCAGCTGCGGGACGACCTGCTCGGCGTGTTCGGCGACCCCGCGACGACCGGCAAGCCGGCCGGGGACGACCTGCGCGAGGGCAAGCGCACCGTGCTCGTGGCGCGCGCCCTGCGGCGTGCGCGGACCACCGGCGACGAGGCGACCGTGCAGGCGCTCACCAGCGGCCTCGGCGACCGCGGGCTCACGGACGACCGCGTGCACGCGCTCGCGGCGACGATCGCGGCCACCGGCGCCCCGGACGAGGTCGAGCGCCTCATCGAGGAGCGCACCGCCCGCGCGTTCGCGGAGATCGACGCCCGCGGCTGGCCGGAGCCGGCCCGTGGACAGCTGGTCGCACTGGCGCACGCCGCGGTCGACCGCCGCGCCTGACGGCCCCGCCACCCGCGTCCGCCCACCCGCCGGGGCCCCGCGGCGGGGCGGGTCGTCGCAGCCGGCGCAGCAGGCCCGGCTCGGCGTGGGTGCTCAGCCGGACGGGGTCAGAGCAGCGCCTGCGCGATCCGCCGCACCTCGGTCTTGCGCCCGCTGCGCAGCGCGGCGACGGGCGTCGTGCCGAGCTGCTCGTCGGGCGAGAACAGCCAGACCACGGCCTCGTCGTCGGCGAAGCCCGTGTCGGCGAGGACCGTCAGCGTGCCCTGGAGGGCGGCGAGCACCGTCCAGGCGGGCGCGTCCTCGGCGCGGCCGGGCTGCGCGGGGTTGGCCAGGTGCCCCGGCACGAGGAACGCCTCGGGCACGCTCATCACCGGGGGCTCGCCGCGGCGGACGCCGACGAGCCGACGCTCCTGCAGCATCCGGCGGACCTTGCCCGGGTCGGTGCCGAGACGGTCGGCGACGTCGGGGACGGTCAGCCAGGCGTCGACGAGGTCGTCCGGGGTGCTGCGTGCGCTCACCCGGTCAGCCTACGGCGCTCGACCACACGCCTGTAATTCACGCCACGCGCTTTCCCCGGGGTCGATCGTCCCCTACCGTCGAGTTCTGTCACACCTGTCACACCAGCCACAGGAGCCTCCTGTGCCACTCCCGGGGGGGACCCTCATGCCCGCAGCCGCTCGCCGTCGCGCGAACTCGGTGACCCGCGTCGCGACCGGCACCGGTGCCACGCTCGCGCTCGCCACCGTCGCGATCGCCGCCACGGGGACCGCCGGCCACGCCGCCGACACCTACACCGTCCGGGACGGCGACACGCTCTCCGCGATCGCGAAGCGCTCGGGCACCGACGTCCGCACGCTCGCGAAGGACAACGCCCTCGCCGACCCGTCGCGGATCCGTGCCGGCCAGGTCCTGCGCCTGCCGTCGGCCGCGCCGGCCGCCGCGCCCGCACCCGCCGCCGCACCGGCCGCCACGGGCTACACCGTGCGCACGGGCGACACCGTCTCGGGGATCGCGCGCGCCCACGGCACCACCGTCGAGGCGGTCGTCGCCGCGAACGGGCTCGACGCCCGCGCGTTCATCCGCGCCGGCCAGACCCTGACCGTGCCCGGCGCGGGCACCCCCGCGCCCGCGGCGCCCGCCACCGCGGCGGCCGCAGCCACCGGCAGCTACACCGTGCGCACCGGCGACACGGTGTCCGGCATCGCCCGCGCGCACGGCACCACCGTCGCGGCGGTGGTCGCCGCCAACGGGCTCGACGCCCGTGCGTTCATCCGGGCCGGGCAGACGCTCGCCGTGCCGGGCGCCACGGCCGCGGCGACGGCCGCACCGGCCCCTGCCGCCACGACGAGCGGCCTCGTCGGCAACACGTTCGCCGGCCGCACCTACCCCGACCAGGTCGTCGCGTCGGCGAACCAGAACAAGGCCAGCCTGCTGGCGTCCGGGGTCCCCTCGCGCGACGAGATGCAGGCGAAGGTCGCGGCGACCGCCCGGTCGATGGGCGTCGACGCCGCCCTGGCGCAGGCCGTCGCCTTCCAGGAGTCGGGCTTCAACCACACGTCCGTCTCCCCCGCCAACGCCATCGGCACGATGCAGGTCATCCCCTCGTCGGGCCAGTGGGCGTCGGAGATGGTCGGCCGCCAGCTCAACCTCCTGCACCCGGACGACAACGTCGTCGCGGGCGTCGCGATCCTGCGCTCCCTGGTCCGCACGTCGCCCGACCTGCCGACCGCGATCGCCTCGTACTACCAGGGCGCCTCCTCCGTGGCCCGCAACGGCATGTACGCCGACACCCGCCGGTACGTCGCCAACGTGCAGACGCTGATGACGCGCTTCCGCTGACGGCACGGCTACCGGGTTCCGCGCACGCCCGCCCGTAGACTTCCGCGCGTGGGAGCCACCGTCACCGATCCGCTCGTCGGCCGTCTGGTCGACGGTCGGTACGAGGTCGTCTCGCGCATCGCACGCGGCGGCATGGCGACGGTGTACCTCGCCGTCGACCGCCGCCTGGACCGCGAGGTCGCCCTCAAGGTCATGCACCCCCACCTCGCGGAGGGGGCGTCGGGCAGCGCCTTCGTCGCGCGGTTCCGCCGCGAGGCGCGGACCGCGGCACGGCTGACCCACCCGGGTCTCGTCGGCGTCTACGACCAGGGCGTCGACGGCGAGACGAGCTACCTCACGATGGAGTACGTCGAGGGCACGAACCTGCGGCGGCGCATCGCCGAGCAGGGCGCCCTCACGGTCCGCGAGGCGCTGCGCGTCCTCGAGTCGGTGCTCGACGCGCTCGCCGCCGCGCACCGCGCCGGGCTGGTGCACCGCGACGTCAAGCCCGAGAACGTGCTGCTGATGAGCGAGGACGACCGGGTCCGCCTCGGCGACTTCGGGCTCGCCCGGGCGGTGACCGAGGTGACGTCGACGACGACGGGCACGGTCCTCGGCACCGTCGCGTACCTCGCCCCGGAGCTCGTCACGCACGGCGCCACGGACGCCCGCACCGACGTGTACGCGTGCGGCGTGCTGCTCTACGAGATGCTCACCGGTCGCCAGCCCTTCACGGGCGAGACGCCGATCCAGGTCGCCTTCCAGCACGTCAGCTCCGAGGTCCCCGCGCCGTCGACGCTCGTCGACTGGCTCCCCTCCGAGGTGGACGAGCTCGTCGCCGCGCTCGCGGCGCGGGACGCCGACGACCGACCCGTCGACGCCGCCGCCGCGTGCCAGCTGCTGCGGCGCACGCGCGCGGGGCTCGACGACGCGACGCTGGACCGGCGCGCGGACGTCCCGCCGACCGTCGTGCTCCCGTCGGCCACGGGCGACGCCGCCCTCGGCGACGTCGACGAGGACGGGACGGACCACGCCGCCACGACGCGCCTCACGTCCGCCGACCGCCACGGCGGGACCGTCGCCCTGCCGATCGGCCTCGGCGTGGTCACGCCCGCCCCGCCGCGCACGCCGGCGGACGCCGACGGCGCCGCACCCCGGCGCCGCTGGCTGGTCCCGGTCGTCGTCGCAGCCGTCGTGGCGCTGCTCGGGCTCGGCACGTGGTGGTACCTCCAGGTCGGGCCGGGCGCCTACACCTCGGTCCCCGCGGTGGTCGGGTCGACGGAGCCGGAGGCGGTCGCGGCGCTCGACGCCGCCGGCCTGCGGCACGAGCGGGCCGAGGCGTTCGACGACGTCGTGCCCGCGGGGTCCGTCGTCGGCACCGATCCCGGACCGGGCGAGGCCGTCCGCAAGGACGGCACGGTGACCTTCACGGTGTCGCGGGGGGTCGACCTCGTCGACGTGCCCGACGACCTGGTCGGCCAGGAGCAGGCCGCCGCCGAGGCGGCGCTCGAGGCCGCCGAGCTCGCTGCCCAGTACGGCGACCCGGAGCACAGCGACGAGGTCGCGCTCGGCCTCGTCCTGCGCGCGACCCTCCCGGACGGCACGCCCGTCGAGGCGGCCACGCAGGCGAAGCGCGGGAGCCCGGTCGTCCTCGTCGTGTCGGACGGCCCGGCGCCGGTCACGGTGACGTCCGTCGTCGGCATCTCGCTGGAGGACGCGACGGAGCAGCTCGCCCGTGACGCGCTCGGCGTCGAGCCGACGGAGGCGTTCTCCGACACGGTGCCGGCCGGGCAGGTCGTCGAGCAGGAACCGCGGGCCGGGGCGACGGCGCGGCGCGGCGACACCGTCAGCGTCACGGTGTCGAAGGGGCCCGAGACCGTCGCGATGCCGGACCTCACCGGCAAGCAGTTCGACCAGGCGAAGAAGGACCTCGAGGCGCTGGGCCTGACGGCCACGCGCGAGAACGTGCTCGGCGGGATCTTCGGCACCGTCCGGCAGCAGAGCGTGCCGGCGGGCGAGCAGGTCCGCAAGGGCACCGCGGTCGTGCTCACGGTCGTCTGACCCGTACCGGGCCCCGGACGACCGACGCCCCGACCCGCGCGGCGGGTCGGGGCGTCGGCGGCGCGACCACGAGGCGTGGCGCCGGGTGCGTCAGGCGCGGCGGAGCAGCTCCACGACCTGGAACGCCATCTCGAGCGACTGCTGGTGGTTCAGGCGCGGGTCGACGAGCGTCTCGTAGCGGCGGGCGAGCCCCGCGTCGTCGATCTCCTCCGAGCCACCGAGCACCTCGGTGACGTCGTCACCGGTCAGCTCGACGTGCAGGCCGCCGGGCACCGTGCCGAGCGCGCGGTGCACCTCGAAGAACCCGGCCACCTCGTCGATGACGTCGCTGAACCGTCGGGTCTTGTACCCGGTCGCCGAGGTGATCCCGTTGCCGTGCATCGGGTCGCACACCCACGTGACGGGGCGACCGTCGGCCGCGACCTTCTCCACCAGCGCGGGCAGCAGCTCGCGGACCTTCCCCGCGCCCATCCGGGTGACGAAGGTCAGCCGGCCCGGCTCGCCCTTCGGGTTCAGCCGGTCCATCAGCGCGATGGCGTCGTCACCGGTGGACGTGGGGCCGAGCTTGACGCCCAGCGGGTTCTGCACGCGCGAGAAGTAGTCGACGTGCGCGCCGTCGAGCTGACGCGTGCGCTCGCCGATCCACAGGAAGTGCGCCGAGCAGTCGTACGGCAGGCCCGTGCGCGAGTCGATGCGCGTGAGCGGCCGCTCGTAGTCCAGCAGCAGCCCCTCGTGGCAGGCGTAGAAGTCGACCGCACGCAGGGCGTCGACGTCCGCGCCGCACGCCGCCATGAACCGGATCGCGCGGTCGATCTCGGCCGCGATCTCCTCGTACCGGGCGTACGCGGGGTTCGACATGAAGCCCCGGTTCCACTCGTGCACGCGCAGCAGGGACGCGAAGCCGCCCGTCGTGAACGCGCGGATGAGGTTCAGCGTGGACGCCGACGTGTGGTACGCCTCGAGCAGCCGCTGCGGGTCCGGCGTCCGCGCCTCGGGCGTGAAGTCGTAGCCGTTGATGATGTCGCCGCGGAACGCGGGCAGCGTCACGTCGCCGCGCGTCTCGCTGTCCGACGAGCGGGGCTTCGCGTACTGCCCCGCCATCCGGCCCATCTTCACCACGGGCATGCTCGCGCCGTACGTGAGCACGACCGCCATCTGCAGGATCGTCTTGATCTTGTTGCGGATGTTGTCCGCGGTCGACTCCGCGAAGGTCTCCGCGCAGTCGCCGCCCTGCAGCACGAACGCCTCGCCGCGGGACGCGGCCGCGAGCTGCGCCCGCAGTGCGTCGGCCTCGCCGGCGAACACGAGGGGCGGCACCGCGGCGAGACGGTCCCGCACGCGGCGGAGCTCGTCGCGGTCGGGCCACTGCGGCTGCTGGAGCGCCGTCAGGCCCTCCCAGGCGTCGAGTCCCTCGACGACCTGCGGGTCCGGTGCGACGCTCATGCGTGGCTCGCCGGCACGAGCGGCTGCCCGATGTCCGAGAGGAGCGCGCCGAACCACGGCTGCGAGACGTCGAACGCCTTGCCCCCGGCGATCCGCGGGAACTCGATCGCCCGCAGGCGGTCGCCCTGCTCCTCGTCGTGACCGATGACGCCCGACTCGCCCCGCAGCGCGGAGTCGACCGCGAAGTCGGTCATCGACTTGATGAGGCGCAGGTCCTCGGCGTTCGCCGCCGCGGCGCGCGAGTAGTACCCGGACTTCTGCACCATCGTCTTCTCGGCGCCGAGCTTCGCCGCGAACTGCTTCGCGAACCACTGTCCCGGGTTGATGGTGTCGAGCTTGACGTGGCCGAAGGGGTCGCGCTGCACGGTCTCGCCCGCCGCCTCGAGCTGCTCGACGATCTCGTGCATGCCGGCGCCCTCGGACAGGAAGATGTTGACGTTGCCCTGCTCGTCCATGATCGCCTTGAGGCGCTCGGCCTCGGCGTCGATGTCGAGGGCCAGCTCGGGCAGGAAGACGGCGTGCACGTCCCAGCGCTCGCGCGTCAGGCCGATGCCGGGCACCCACTCCTGCCGGTCCAGCCACTTCCGGTACTCGGCGGCCGCAGCGGCGGTCAGCCACCCGCAGTGCCGGCCCATGACCTCGTGCACGATGAGCATGCGCGGCCCCGAGCGGTGCTCGCCGATGATGTTCGCGGCGAAGCCGGCGGCCTCCTCGGCCGCGGTCCAGGCACCGAGCGACTGGCGGATCGGCACGACGTCGTTGTCGATCGTCTTGGGCAGGCCCACGACCGTGAGCTCGTAGCCGTTGTCGTGCAGGTACGCCGCGAGGTCGGCCGCCGTCGTGTTGGTGTCGTCGCCGCCGATCGTGTGGAGCACGTCGACGCCGTCGGCCTTGAGCTGCTCCGCCGCGACGCGCAGCGGGTCCTCGCCCTCCTGCACCAGGCCGCGCTTGACGCAGTCGGCGGCGTTCGTGAGCTTGACGCGCGAGTTGCCGATGGGCGACCCGCCGAAGCGGTGCAGCACGCCGGCCTGGGCGCGGACCTCGGGCGTCACGACGACCTTGTCGCCGCGCAGCAGGCCGTGGTACCCGTGCTGGTAGGCGACGATCTCGACCTCGGGGGCGATCTCCGTATAGCGCTCGATGAGCCCCCCGACGGCGGAGGACAGGCAGGGAGCGAAACCGCCGGCGGTCAGGAGGGCGACGCGACGGACCGACATGGGAGACACCTCTCGTTGGGTCGAGCACGGATCTGCGGCGCCCGCGTCGGCGGGCGCGCCCGGCGTGCCTCCCCGGGGGCCGGGGCGCGGGACCGAGGTCCGCGCACGGCAGCGACGGGTCGTGCGGCACGGCAGGCGCACCGAGGCGGTGCGC
This sequence comes from Cellulomonas pasadenensis, assembly GCF_047229365.1. Classification (NCBI taxonomy): domain Bacteria; kingdom Bacillati; phylum Actinomycetota; class Actinomycetes; order Micrococcales; family Cellulomonadaceae; genus Cellulomonas; species Cellulomonas pasadenensis. The sequence continues at coordinate 9,047 of NZ_JBFTEP010000094.1, forward strand.
GCGGGCCCGGCGCGCGGCCGGGACCGGCGTCATCCTACTGACGTCGCGGAGCCGTCCTCGGGCGGGCCCGGAACCTGGACATCCGGCCGGGGACGCCCGCCCGGCGCGTCGGGCAGCCGGCCCGGCGCCTCGCCCGCTGCGGGGTGCCCGGTCGCGATGCGCGCCTTCTGCGTGGCCGCGTACACGTCGACGTACTCCTGGCCCGACAGGCTCATGATCGCGTACATGATCTCGTCGGTCACCGATCGCAGGATGAAGCGGTCGTTCTCCATCCCGCGGTAGCGGCTGAAGTCCAGCGGCTCGCCGATGACGACGCCGATGCGCATCACCTTCGGGATCTTGCGCCCCAGCGGCTGCGCGACGTCCGTGCCGATCATCGCCAGCGGCACCACCGGTGCGCCGGACTCGAGCGCGAGCCGCGCGATGCCGGTCTTGCCGCGGTACAGCCGCCCGTCGGGGCTGCGCGTGCCCTCCGGGTAGATGCCGAACAGGCCGCCCTCGCGCAGGCGCTTGAGGCCCGTGCGCAGGGCCGCCTCGCCCGCCTTGCCGCCGCCGCGGTCCACGGGGATGGTGCCGACGCCGCGCATGAACCCCGCGGTGAGCCGGCCCTTGAGCCCGCGCCCCGTGAAGTACTCCTGCTTGCCGATGAAGACGATCTCGCGGTCGAGGACCAGCGGCAGGAAGAACGAGTCGATGACGGCGAGGTGGTTGCTCGCGAGGATCGCCGCACCCTCCGCGGGCACGTGCTCGGCGCCGCGCACCCACGGCCGGTACACCAGGTGCAGCAGGGGCCCGACGAACACCCGCTTCATCAACCAGTAGAACAACGTGTCTCCTCGTCCCGACGCCCGCGCCGACGCCGCCTGCCGCCCGCGGTCACGGGCGCGGTGCAGATCTGCAGCCGGCCCGCAGGGCCGGCACGTCGGGTCCGACTCTAGAGTGCTCCCATGGCCGCACGCCCCGACGACGCCGCCGGTGCCGACGACACGTCCCCCGCCGAGGGGGCCGCGCCGGACGGCGCACCCGCCGGAGCCACCCGTGGTGGTGCCGGCGGCGGCGCCGAGCCGACGCCCGGCAGGGGCGCGGACGACGGCGACGACGCCGTCTGGGCGTCCATCGTGGCGCGCCTGCGGGACGTCGACGACGCGGCCGACGCGGCCGGTCCCGCGGCGCCGGGCCGCGTGGTGCGTCCCGCCGCTCCCGAGCCGCCCGCCGCCGGTGCGCCCCCCGTGCCGGAGGCGGCACCGCCCCGCCTCTCGGGACGGGACTGGGACGGCACCGCGCAGTACGACGACGCCGAGGACGCGGTCGACGAGGCGGAGCACTTCGTGCCGCCGGACCCCGGCCCCGTGCTCGGCGGGGACCCGCTGCTCACGATGGCGTGGGGCGCCGCGGTGGGCGTGCCGATCCTGCTGCTCGTGGTCGTCGTGGCCTGGCGGGACGCGCCCGCGCTGCTCCTGCGGGCGGCCGTGGGTCTCTTCGTCGTCGCCGTGGGCGTGCTCGTGTGGCGCATGCCGCACCGGCGGGACCCCGCGGACGACGACCCCGGCGCGGTGGTCTGACCCACCGCGCCCCGGGCGACCGCCCGGCCGACGGCTCAGACGCGCGCGAGGTCCGCCGCGCCGACCATGCCGGCGTCGTTGCCCATCGAGGCGATGACGATCGACGCCTCGGGACGGTGCCCGCGCGCCGACAGCTGCTCCGCGTAGGCCTTGCGCGCCGGCGCGAGCAGCAGGTCGCCGGCGGCGCTCACGCCGCCGCCGAGCACGAACATCTCCGGGTCGAGCAGGGCCGCGACGGTCGCGGCGCCCTCCCCCACCCAGGCGGCCACGTCGGCGAGCAGCTCGACGGCGAGCGGGTCGCCCTCCTGCGCGCACTGCGTCACGAGCGGCCCGGTGATCTTGTCGGCACGACCGCCGGCGAGCTCGACGAGCCGTGCCGCGCGCTCGGGCTGCGTGATCGCCGCCGCCTGCGCGTCGCGCACGAGCGCCGACCCCGACACGTACTGCTCCCAGCACCCCTCGTGCCCGCAGCCGCAGTAGTGGCCGCCGGGCACGACGCGCATGTGCCCGATCTCGGCGGCGACGCCCCACGCGCCGCGGACGAGCCGCCCGTGCGTGACGATCGCGCCGCCGAGGCCCGTGCCGAGCGTCAGCATCACCATGTCCTGCACGTCGCGCGCCACGCCGTAGCGGAACTCCGCCCAGCCGGCCGCGTTCGCGTCGTTCTCGACGACGATCGTCACGGACTCGTCGCCGATGAGGGCCGCGACCTTGTCCCGCAGCGGGTAGTCGCGCCAGGCGATGTTCGGTGCGAACAGGACGCCGGAGCGGTCCGCGGCCACGAAACCGGCGGCCGCGAGCCCGACCTGGCGGACCTCGTACGACGCGCTGAGCTCCCGGTAGGAGTCCGCGATCGCGGCGTCGATGCTGGCGACGTCGTCGGGATCGGTGTCCCGCCGCGTCTGCGCGACGATCACGCCGTCGTCGTCCACGACACCGGCCGCGATCTTCGTCCCGCCGATGTCGACCCCGATGGCGTGCATGTCCTCGTCCGCTCCTGCCGTCGATCCTCGCGCACGACCACCGCGCACGCCCGCACCACGCTAGCGCTCCGCGGTGGGAGCGCGCGCATCCGTTCGTCCCGCCCGCGGCGTCGGCCGGTCCCCCGGCGGACGTCCGTCGGCGCGCGACGCACCCGGTCGGGCGCTGCGGGCGCGGGGTGCGGGTCCCGTATCCTCGTCGCACCCGTCGCCCCCTGCCACTGGAGTCAGCATGGACGAGTTCCACAGCCCCCTGCTCGTCGAGACGGACCCGTCGGACAACCTCAACGACCTCCTCGCCGCGCGCGTGCGCGCGACGCCCGACCGGCCGCTGGTCGAGCGCGTGACCGCCGCCGGCACGTGGGAGCCGATGACGGCCCGCGAGTACGACGCGCACATCGTGGCGGTGGCCAAGGGCCTCGTCGCGCGCGGCGTCGCCCCGGGCGACCGCGTCGGGATCATGTCCCGCACGCGGTACGAGTGGTCGCTGCTCGACTGGGCCGCGTGGGCCGCCGGCGCCGTGCCGGTCCCCCTGTACGAGACGTCCTCGGCCGAGCAGGTCGAGTGGATCCTCACCGACGCGGACGTGAGCCTGCTCGTGGTCGAGACGCCGGCGCACGCCGCGGTCGTCGAGGAGGTGCGGGCACAGGCGCCCGCGCTGCGCGAGGTGCTGGTGCTCGACGAGGGCGCCGTCGACACGCTGGTCGCCGCGGGCGCCGACGTGCCCGACGAGGAGATCGCGCGGCGGCGGGGGCTCGCCGCGCGGGACGACGTCGCGACGGTCATCTACACCTCGGGCACGACCGGACGCCCGAAGGGCGTCGAGCTCACGCACGGCAACTTCGCGCAGCTGACCACGAACGCCGTGGAGAAGCTCAAGGTCGTCGTGTCGACCCCGGGCGCGCGCACGTTCCTGTTCATGCCGCTCGCGCACGTGTTCGCACGGTTCGTGCACGTCCTGACGATCCCCGCGGGCGCCGTGCTCGGCCACTGGCCGGACACCAAGACGCTCGTCGAGGGCATCGGCTCGTTCCGGCCGACGTTCATCCTGTCGGTGCCGCGCGTGTTCGAGAAGGTCTACAACTCCGCGGAGCAGAAGGCCGCGGCGGGCGGCAAGGGCGCGATCTTCCAGCGTGCCGCGAAGACCGCCATCGTCTACTCGCGCGCGCTCGACACGCCGTCGGGCCCGAGCCTCTGGCTGCGGCTGCAGCACAAGGTCGCCGACGTGCTCGTGCTCTCCAAGCTGCGGGCGGTGCTCGGCGGTCAGGTCGAGTGGGCGATCTCGGGCGGGGCGCCGCTCGGCGAGCGGCTCGGGCACTTCTACCGCGGGGTCGGGCTCAAGGTCCTCGAGGGCTACGGCCTCACCGAGACGACCGCGCCGGCGACGGTCAACCTGCCGGAGCGCACGAAGATCGGCACGGTCGGCCCGGCGCTGCCGGGCACGTCGCTGCGGATCGCGGCGGACGGCGAGATCGAGATCCGCGGCATCCAGGTGTTCCGCGGCTACCACGCCAACCCGACGGCCACGGCCGAGGCGATGGACGACGGCTGGTTCCGCACCGGCGACCTCGGCACGCTCGACGAGGACGGCTTCCTGCGCATCACCGGGCGCAAGAAGGAGATCATCGTCACCGCCGGCGGCAAGAACGTCGCGCCGGCCGTGCTCGAGGACCGGCTGCGCGCGCACCCGCTCGTCAGCCAGGTGGTCGTCGTGGGCGACCAGCGCCCGTTCATCGGCGCGCTCGTGACGCTCGACCCGGAGGGTGTGCCCGGGTGGCTCGCCGCGCACGGCAAGCCTGCGATGTCGCTGGCCGAGGCGGCGAAGGACCCTGACGTGCTCGCGTCGCTCGACAAGGCGGTGGAGCGCACGAACCGGGCCGTCTCGCGCGCCGAGTCCATCCGCAAGTACCGGATCCTCGACCGCGACCTCACGATCGCCGACGGCTACCTCACGCCGAAGCTGAGCGTGCGGCGCGCCGAGGTGCTCAAGGACTTCGCGGCCGACGTGGAGGCCCTGTACGAGTCCTCCGGCGACCACTGAGCCGGCGCGCACCCGGCAGGCACGGCGCCCCCGCACGCCCGACGGCTGCGGGGGCGCCGCGCGTCCCGGGCCGGCCCGCGGTGCGCCCGGGCGGCTCAGGTGCGCTGCAGCCGCGTGACCAGCACGGCCGACGGCACGGCCCACGCGCCCGCCGCCTCGACGTCGCGGACGACCTCGTGGTCGCTCGTGACGACGACCAGCACGCGGCCCGGTGGCTCGGCGGCCACCAGCCGGCGCAGCAGGTCGTCGGCGATCTCCCCCGACGAGAACGCGACCCGGACGCCGCGCTCCCGCACCGGGGCCCGGTGCCCGTCCGCGCCGTCGAAGCAGCACGTCACCTCGGCGCCGCTGTGCGCCGCGAGCCGGGCGAGGGCGTCGACGAGGACGCGCCGCTGGTCCGCCAGCGGGAGGCCGGGCCACCCGGTCTTGCTGACGTTGTAGCCGTCGACGAGCAGGTGCGCGTGCGGCAGCCGCAGGAGGTCGTCGAGCAGGGCCGGGTCGTCGACCGCGCGCCCCCGCGACGTCGGCCGGCCCGGGGTCGCCGGCGCGGACGGGGCCACGATGTCCGCGGGCGTCCGCGTCGCGGGCGGCAGCGCCAGCTCGGCGCGCAGGCCCGCCGCCGCGTCCAGGAGCGTGTCGAGCAGCAGCCGGGCCCGGGCGTCGGCGAGCGCACGCCCCGTGCGCACCTGGTCCCGCGCGGCGGCGCGCTCGGCGTGCTGGTGCCCGGCATGGGCGACCTGCGCGG
>NZ_JBFTEP010000095.1:0-14289 GCF_047229365.1 Cellulomonas pasadenensis
CGTGCCGCTCGCCGTCGTCGCGTCCGCCGCCGGGCGCGCCGGCGGCCGCGAGCGCGACGCCGCCGGTGGCGAGGACGCCGGCGCCGACGCTGCCCAGCGCCGCGCCCGCCGAGACGACGAGCGGTCCGGCGGCGTTGCCGGAGTCCTGCAGCAGCCGCCACGCCCCGAGGAACGCGGCGCGGCGGTCGGGCGGGGCGACGTCCGACCCGAGGGTCATGAGCAGCCCCGAGCTGATGCCGTTGCCGGCGCCGAGCACCACCGCGACCGCCGCGAGCCCGGCCACCGTGGACGTCGTGGGCAGCAGCAGCATCGCGAGCGCCATGACGAGCATCGACGGCACCGCGACGGCGAGCCGGCCGCGCCGGTCCATGACCCGCCCCGCGGGGTAGAACAGCAGCACGTCGAGGGCGCCGGCGACGCCGTAGACGACGCTCGTCGTCGCGGGCGCGAGGCCCAGGTGCTCGCCCCACAGCGGCACGACGGACTGCCGGGCGCCGCGGACGACGCCGACCAGCAGCACCGCGGACCCCAGCGTCAGCAGCACGTGCCGGTGGTCGCGCACCACCTGGAGCACGGACGCGCGCACGGCGGGGCGCGTGTGCGGGCCGGCGACGTCGGGCACGGCGAGGAGCACGGCGACCGCCACGAGCGTCGTGCCGACGGCGAGCCAGAACGCCGCAGGCGTCGCCGTGACGTGGATGAGCGCGGCGCCGAGGAACGGGCCGAGGAACACGCCGATGCGCCCGACGCCGCCGAGCGTGGACAGCGCGCGGGCCCGGTGCACCACGGGCGTGATCCCGGTGACGTACGCCTGCCGCGCGAGCATGAACACCGCGTTCGTCGCGCCCACGCACAGCGCCCCGACGGCGAGCAGCGCGACCCGGTCGGCGAGCGCGCAGCCGGCGAACGCGACTACCGCGACGGCCGACGCCAGCAGCATCGCGTTGCGGTCCCCCACGCGGCTCGCGAGCGCGCCCGCCGGGACGTCGGCGAGCAGCTGCCCCACGCCCAGCAGCGCCGCGAGGACCCCGGCCGTCGCGAGGTCGGCGCCGAGCTCGACGGACCGCACGGCCACCACGGGCACGACGGCGCCCATGCCGAGCTCGTACACCAGCGCGGGCAGGTAGACGCCGAGCAGCACCGGCCGGGACAGGAACCCGGCGCGGGCGGCGGGGCGCGGGACGTGGCTCATCGGCGTCAGTTTCGCCGCCGCGGGGCGTGCGCGCCGCCGGCGACCGTCAGCCGGCGCGCCGGTCGACGAGGAACGCGGTGAGGGTCGGCAGGTAGGCCGGCGCGAGCTGGTCGCGTCGCGGGACGCCGGGGACCGGTCCGGAGAGGAACAGCCCGTGGTCGGCGCCGGGGAGCACCGCGAGACCGTGGCGCGGGTCCGGCGGCAGGTGCTCGGCGAACGCGCGGACGCTCTCCGGCACGGGCACGACCGGGTCCGCGCCGCCGAGCAGGGCGAGGACCGGGCACCGCAGGCGCGGCAGCACGTCGGCGGGGTCGACGTCGAGGACCCCCGCGACGAACCCGAGCACCGCCGGGTCGTCGTAGCCGTCGAGCACCGGCCCGGCCCACGGCGCGCCCGCGTGCCGCGCCTGCTCCGCCAGGACGTCGTCCACGGGCACGCCGTCGCGCAGCAGGGCCGTGCGCCGGTCGAGCCACGCCAGGCCCGCGGCGACCGTGGCGTCGTCGTGCCCGGCGGCCCGCAGCGCCGTCGCGACGCGGTACCGCTCCTGCCGCGCCGGCGTCGTGCCGGGACCCGAGTGGCACACGACGAAGCCCACCTCGTCGGGCGCGATCGCCGCCGCGAGCATCGCCACCCACCCGCCCTGGCTGACGCCGTACAGGCCGACCGGCCGGCCGGCCGTCCCCGCGTGCGCCCGCAGCACCCGCAGCGCGGCCAGCGACTCGTGCGCACGGTCCTCGAGCGTCTGGTCGGTCCAGCGGCCCGGCGACCCGCCGCAGCCGGGCTTGTCGTGCCGCAGCACGACCGCGCCGGCGTCGGCCACCCACGTCGGCCAGCCGCCCCACCCGTCCACGTCGCCGTCGCCGGAGCCGTCGACGAGGACGACACCCGGCAGCGGGCCGGGTGCGGCGGCGGGCGTGCGGACGACGGCGCGCAGGTCACCCACGGCCGTGGGCACCACCGTCGGCTCCTCCCGGGCGCCGGTGCGGGTGCCGGCGTCGGCGTCGGGCGCGGACGGGACCGTCATGCCGGCCTCCTCGTCGAGGTGCGGGGTGACGCGTGCGGTGGAGCCCCCTGTCGGATTCGAACCGACGACCTGCTGTTTACAAGACAGCTGCTCTGGCCAGCTGAGCTAAGGAGGCGAGGGCGCCAGCGTACCGGCCGGCGCCCGGGACGCCGCGGGCGCCCGTCCCGGAGGACGGGCGCCCGCGGACGTCGGGTGGCGTCAGCCCTGCGCGCCGGCCGCGGCGGCCAGCACGGCCTCCGTTAGCGGGCCCGGGGTGTAGAGGTCGCCCTCCCACTTCACGCCGTCGATGAGCACCGACGGCGTGCTGATGCCGCCGAGGTCGGTCTCCGCCTGCTGCGTCGCGGCGGCGACCCACGGGGAGTACGTGCGCCAGGTGCCCTCGCGCTCCTCGGTGCCGTCGTCCGTCGTCACCTCGAAGGTGCCGTCGACCGTCGCCGTGAACTGCTCGGTCACCGCGGCGGGGACGCCGGCCTCGGTGGCGATCTCCGCGATCTCGGTGTCGCTCAGGCCGGACGAGCCCTCCTCGGGCTGGTTGTCGTACAGCGCCGTCATGAACGCGACCATGTGCTCCGGGTCCTCCTCGGCGACGACCGCGAGCGCGTTGGCCGCGCGCGTCGAGTAGAAGGTGCCCTGCGACGTGCCGTCGAGGAACGAGATGGGCCGGTACTCGACGGTGATGCCCTCCTGCGCGGCGAGCTGCTCGAGCTCGGCGCCGTTCGCGGCGTCGAACTGGCCGCAGTAGGGGCACATGAAGTCGAAGTACACGGTGACGGTCGTGCCCTCGGCTGCCTCGCCGACGCCCGCGGCGCTCACCGGGATGGCGCCGCCCTCGGCGACCGACGGGCCCTCGACCTCGTCGACGGCCGGCACGACGAGGCCGTCGGCGCCGCCGCCGTACTGCACGGTGCCGTACGCCTCGGCGCGCTCGGCGCCCTGCCGGACGATGGCGAACACGACGGCGCCGAGGACTGCGACCGCGGCGACGAGGCCGCCGATCGCGAGCAGCCGGTTGCGCTTGGCCTTGCGCTCCTGCTCCTGGCGCAGGGCGAGCGCCTTGGCGCGTGCGTCCTCGCGCCGCACGGCCTTGGTGGGACGGGGGTCGTTCGTGGGCATGGGTGCTCCTGGTGCTCCGGGTGCCGGCGCTGCCGGCGGGACGTGCGGGCGCGGGACCGGTCGGGCCGGTCAGCAGGCCACGGGCGGCCCCCGGTGCGGGCGGACGAGCACGAGGCCGCGGTCGTGCCGCACGAGGACCGGCAGCACGGGCGCCCGCAGGGGCGAGCGCGGCACGGCGGGCAGGACGAGCGCGACGACGCGGCGCACGTCGGCGGCGCCGAGCAGCGCGACGACACCGGCACGGGCCCGGTGCACGAGCGCGCCGAGCCCCAGGCCCGCCGCCGCGAGCAGGAGGTGCAGCGCCACCACCGGCACCGCGACGCTGAGCAGCAGCACCGCGCCCTGCGACGTCCCGCCCAGGGCGTACGCGCCCTGCGGGCAGTGCGCCGCCGACGCGAGCACGTCCATGCGCACGCCGACGGCCGCGAGCGGTCCGTCGGCCACGACGCAGCGGTGCACGAGCACGCGTCCCTCGGCGGCGACGACGAGCGGCGTCAGCGCGAGCAGCACGCCGGCGAGCGTCACGGCGCGGGCGCGCGCGTGCCGCAGCACCGGGGCGGGACGCGTTCGCACGGGCTCAGGGTAGGCGCTCGACCTGCCCGTGCCGAGGGCCCCGGCGTCCGGGGGGCCGGGGCGAAGCGGTTCGGACGCCGCCGGCGGGCCCGCACGTGCGGGCGTCCGGCCGACGGTCAGGGCACGGGCATCCGCGGCGTCGGCAGCGGCGCCCACTCCACGGGCGTGCCGGACAGCACCTGGTGCGCGAGCGCCGCCGCCGCGACCAGCGCCAGCACGACGACCACGAGCCCGCCGACCCACCCCGGCGCGACGGCCGCGAGCACGCGCCGGGCACCCGTGCGGGTCATGCGGGACAGCGGCCCGAACCACAGGACCAGCACCGCGAGCAGCACCGCGGCGCCCACGACGGCCGACGCCACCAGGCCGCGCGGCGGCTCGCCCGGCACGGCGTCGCCCAGCACCCACCGCCCCGACCCGACCAGCCACCACGCCACCCCGACGGCGATGACGACGACGCTGGCGCCGACGAGCACGGACGGCACCACGCCGAGCACCGCGCGCACGAGGTGCCACGGCGACGACGCGATCGCGATCGGCACGTCCGAGCGGCGCACGCCCGCGCGCTCGCGCCGGCCGTGCATCGCCTCGACGGTCGAGCCGACGGCGCGCACCAGCACGACCAGCACGAGGACGACGAGCAGCGTGATGCCGGGCGCGTGCGCGCCGGCGACGCCCACGAGCAGCCCGAGCGCGAGGAGCGTGCCCCACCGGCGCCGGGCCGGCGGGCGGACGTAGCCGGAGCCCTCCTCGCCGGGGTGGTCCGAGCGCTCGAGGTCGTCCTCGATCCAGTCGACGCCGTCCGGGTCGTCGTCGTGGCCGTCGTGCCACTCGCCCTCGTGCCACGCGCCGTCGTCCGCGTCGTCCTCGGTCCCGCGGGCCGGGTGGGCCCAGGCGTCGGGGTCGTGCCGGACGTCGCGACCCGACGCCGACCGGGCCGGCGGCGCGACGAGGGTCGCGTCGGGGTCGTCCGTGCGGGCGGCATTCAGCGGCACGGCGACGGTCCGGCCGTCGTTGGCCGGCGGCTCCGGCGGGCCGACGGCCGTCGTGCCGGCGCGCGCCGCAGCGCCCGCGAGGGCGACGGTCGGCGCGGTGCCCACGCCCGCGGGGTCGTGGTCGCCCTCGTCGTGGCCGTCGTCGTCGAGCTCGTCGTCGAGGTCGTCGTCGAGCTCGTCGTCGCCGTCGTCGCCGTCGTCCCCGTCGGCCGGCCCCAGCCCGGAGCCGGCCGCGACGAACGTCGTCGGCATCTCGTCGCGCCCGACCAGCGTGGTGACGACGTCGTCCTCGCCGGCATCGTACTCGTCGTCGGCCCACGCGTCCTCGTCGGCCCACGCGTCCTCGTCCGCGTCGTCGGCCTCGTCGCCGGCGTCGCCCTCGGCGTCGTCGACCGGCACGTCGTCGTCGACCGGCACGTCGTCGTCGGCCGCGTCGCCGTCGCCCGCGTCGCCGTCGGGCGCGTCCCCGTCGGCCCCGTCGTCGACCACGTCGTCCGCCGTGACCACGCCCGCACCCGCCGCACCGGCCGCGCCCACCGCACCGGCGCCCGTGAGCGCGGCGAGCGCCGCGGTGGCGTCGGTGCCCGACGGCAGGTCGCCCTCCTCGGCGACGACGCGCAGCGCCGCCACCACGTCCTCGGGCGTCGTGCGGGCGGCGGCGTCGGGGCGGAGCGCGCCGGTGAGCGCCGCGGCGGTGAGCGGGCCGACGCCGGCCAGGTCGACCTCGCCGGAGCGGGCGCGCGCGAGCACGGCCTCGACCGGGCGCGTGCCGAAGGGGTCCCGGCCGGTCGCGGCGAACGCGAGCAGCGCCGCCCAGCCCCACAGGTCGGTCGCGACGCCCGGCTCGGCGCCGTCGAGCAGCTCGGGCGCGAGGTACCCGGGCGTGCCGAGCACGAAGCCGGCCGTCGTCAGGGTCGCGTCGTCGTCCACGCCCTGCGCGAGCCCGAAGTCGATGAGCACGGGCCCGTCGTCGGTGAGCAGCACGTTGGACGGCTTGAGGTCGCGGTGCACGACGCCGGCGGCGTGCACCGCCGCCAGCGCGGACCGCAGCCCCTCCGCGAGCGCGAGCAGCTCCTCCTCGTCGAGCGGGCCGCGCGCGCGGACGCGCTCGGTGAGCGTCTCGCCCGGGACGAGCTCGGTGACGAGGAACGCCTCGGTCGAGTCGGCCTCGGCGTCGAGCACGGCCGCCACCGCCGGGTGCCGCAGGCGCTGCAGCGCCGCCACCTCGCGCATGAGCCGCGCGCGCACCGCCGCGTCCGCGCCGACGTGCGGGTGCAGCAGCTTCAGCGCCACCGCGGTGCCCCCGCCGTCGACCGCCCGGTACACCGTCCCCATGCCGCCGGAGCCGAGGGGGGCGACGACCGTGTAGCCGCCGATCTCCGACCCCGGCGCCAGGCCGATCCGCTCCATGACCGGCACGCTAGCGGGCGCGTCGCCGCACGTGGGGGACGCCACACCCGGGCCGGAGCCCGGGCGGGGCCCCGACGGGAGCACTAGGGTCGGCACCGATCCCGAGGAGTTGATCCGCGTGCCCTTCGACGTGCCCGCCGACGGCCACGACCTGGTCGTCGTCGCGAACCGCCTCCCTGTCGACGTGAGCCTCGACGAGGCCGGCGAGCCGACCTGGACCCGGTCCCCCGGCGGTCTGGTGACCGCCCTCGCGCCCGTGATGGCCAACGCCGAGGGCGCGTGGGTGGGGTGGGGCGGGTCACCCGGCCTCGAGCTGGACCCGTTCGTCGTCGACGGCACGCGCCTGGTCCCGGTCATGCTCACCGAGCAGGACATGGAGCGGTACTACGAGGGCTTCGCCAACGACACGCTGTGGCCGCTGTACCACGACGTCATCGCGCCGCCGCAGTTCCACCGGCAGTGGTGGGACGCGTACCAGAAGGTCAACCGGCGCTTCGCCGAGGCCGCGGCGCGGCAGGCGGCGCCCGGCGGCACGGTGTGGGTCCACGACTACCAGCTGCAGCTCGTGCCGGCGTTCCTGCGCGAGCTGCGCCCCGACCTGCGGATCGGCTACTTCCACCACATCCCGTTCCCGCCGCTGGAGATCTTCGCGCAGCTGCCGTGGCGCAAGCAGGTCGTCGAGGGCCTGCTCGGCGCCGACCTCGTCGGCTTCCAGCGCGCGGGCGACGCGGCGAACTTCGTGCGCGTCGTGCGGCGCCTCACCGACCTGACGACGCGCGGCCAGGTGGTCACGCTCGGCGACGGGACGCCGCAGCAGCGGCACGTGCGCGCCGCGGCGTTCCCGATCTCGATCGACTCGCACGCGTTCGACGAGCTCGCGCGCACGCCCGAGGTGCAGGCGCGGGCCAAGGAGATCCGCACCGAGCTGGGCGACCCCGAGGTGCTGCTGCTCGGCGTCGACCGGCTCGACTACACCAAGGGCATCCGCCACCGCATCAAGGCGTACGGCGAGCTCCTCGAGGACGGCCGCCTGTCGCCGACCGACACCACGCTCGTGCAGGTCGCGAGCCCGAGCCGCGAGAACGTGGGCGCCTACCAGCAGCTGCGCGACGAGGTCGAGCTGCTCGTGGGCCGGATCAACGGCGACCACGGCACGGTGGGCCACGCGCCGGTGCAGTACCTGCACCAGTCCTTCCCCATGGAGGAGATGGCGGCGCTGTACCTCGCCGCCGACGTCATGCTCGTCACGGCGCTGCGGGACGGCATGAACCTCGTCGCGAAGGAGTACGTCGCGGCACGGTCCGACGACCGGGGCGCGCTGGTGCTCAGCGAGTTCACGGGTGCGGCGGACGAGCTCGTCGGCGCGGTGCTGGTGAACCCGCACGACATCTCCGGCATGAAGGACGCGATCACGTACGCCGTGCACATGGAGCCGCGCGAGTCGCGCAAGCGCATGCGCCGCCTGCGCCGCCGCGTGCTCGGGCACGACGTCGCGGCGTGGTCGCAGCAGTTCCTGTCCGCGCTGACGTCGGTGCCCGCGCGGGACGCCGCGGGCCGCACCGGGACGGGCGCCGACCGGGGCGACGACCGCGGGGACGACGGCGGGGACGACCGCGGGGACGACGGCGCGCCGGCCGCGGCGCCGCGCTACCAGGACGCCCAGCGCCACGGCGACCCGTTCGACGCCGACCGGTACAGGGACGAGAACCGGGACGAGAACCAGGACGAGAACCGGGACGAGAACAGGGCCGGGAACCGGGACGCCGCCCCGGCCGACGCGCTCGAGGGGACCGAGGATGACTGACGCGACGCCCGCCGGCGCCGACCCGCAGGACGCCCGCGCGCTCGCCGACCGCCTCGCGGCGGTGCTCGCCGACCCCGCCCGCCGTCCGCTGCTGGTCGCGCTCGACTTCGACGGCGTGCTCGCCCCGCTCGTCGACGACCCGAGCACGTCGGCCATCCTCCCCGCGGGCGTCGAGGTCCTCGCCGCCCTCGGCGGCCGCGACGGCGTGCTCCTGGCGCTCGTCTCCGGCCGCGCCATGGCGGACCTGCACGCGCTCGCCGAGGTGCCGCCCGGCACGTACCTCGTCGGCAGCCACGGCGCCGAGCGCGCCCGCGTGACGACCTCCGGGCTGGACCGCGACGTCGTCGAGCTGACGCCGGAGCAGGCAGACCGCCTCGCCGCGCTGGGGGCCCGCGCGGCCGCGGTCGCGCGCGGTCGCGACGGCGTGTGGGTGGAGACGAAGCCGACGGCGGTGGTCGTGCACACGCGGCTCGCCGAGCGCGAGGTCGCCGGCCCCGCCGAGCAGGAGGCGCTCGCGCTCGGCGCGGAGCTCGGCGCGGGCACGCTGCACGGCAAGGACGTCGTCGAGCTCACCGTGCTGCCCGCCGACAAGGGCACCGCCCTGCAGGCGCTGCGGCACGAGCTCGGTGCGCCGGTCGTCCTCTACGCGGGCGACGACGTGACCGACGAGCACGCCTTCGCGGCGCTCGGCGACGACGACCTCACGGTCAAGGTCGGTGCCGGCGCCACCGCCGCGCGGTACCGCGTCGCCGACCCCGAGGCGGTCGTCGGCGTGCTCGCCGCGGTGGAGCGCGCGACGCGCTGACCTGCACGGTCGCGGGTCGGCCGTCCGGGTGAGGGCGCGGCCCCGTCCGGGCGGCGGCGTGGGCACGGAACGGGCGTCCCGGACAGGCCGGACGTGGCGTGTGCCATACTCGTGACCCGGCCGAGGGAGTTCGCGAGGACGCCCCCGGTCCGTGTCAGCGGAGACACAGCGCTCGGCAGGGTGCCTCCACCGACCCTGCGTTGACACTCTTCACGACGGATCGTCCGGCACGTACCTGCCGGTGAAGGGAAAGACCGAACATGGCCACGGTCACTTTCGACAGCGCGACCCGGATCTACCCGGGCACGGAGCGTCCCGCGGTGGACGCCCTCAACCTGCACATCGAGGACGGCGAGTTCCTCGTCCTCGTCGGCCCCTCGGGCTGCGGCAAGTCCACCTCGCTGCGCATGCTCGCCGGCCTGGAGGACGTCAACGCCGGCCGCATCCTCATCGGCGACCGCGACGTCACGGACGTCCAGCCGAAGGACCGCGACATCGCGATGGTGTTCCAGAACTACGCGCTGTACCCGCACATGACGGTCGCGGACAACATGGGCTTCGCGCTCAAGATCGCCGGCACGCCGAAGGCGGAGATCCGCACCCGCGTCGAGGAGGCCGCCAAGATCCTCGACCTCACGCAGTACCTCGACCGCAAGCCGAAGGCGCTCTCCGGCGGTCAGCGCCAGCGTGTCGCGATGGGTCGCGCGATCGTCCGCCAGCCGCAGGTCTTCCTCATGGACGAGCCGCTGTCGAACCTCGACGCCAAGCTCCGCGTCCAGACGCGCACGCAGATCGCGTCGCTGCAGCGCCGCCTCGGCGTCACGACGGTCTACGTCACGCACGACCAGACCGAGGCCCTCACCATGGGTGACCGCATCGCGGTCCTCAAGGACGGCATCCTCCAGCAGGTCGGCACGCCGCGGGACATGTACGACACGCCCGCCAACGTGTTCGTCGCCGGCTTCATCGGCTCGCCCGCCATGAACATCGGCACGTTCCCGGTGCTCGACGGCGCCGCGTCGGTCGGCCAGTCGCGCCTGCTCCTGCCGCGCGAGGCGATCAGCCGCCTCTCGGACGACGACAAGGGCCACATCACGGTCGGCTTCCGCCCCGAGTCGCTGGACGTCGTGCCCGCCGGCACGCCGGACTCGTTCCCCGTGGTCGTGAACATCGTCGAGGAGCTCGGCTCGGACGCGTTCGTCTACGGCTCGCTCACCAACGAGTTCGGGCAGGCCAGCCAGGTCCACTCGGGCGCCGGCGACGCGCAGGTCATCGTCCGCGTCGACCCGCGTCAGGTCCCCGCCAAGGGCGACTCGATCAACGTCCGCATCCGCCCGAACGAGCAGCACCTGTTCCACGCGGGCTCGGGCGAGCGCATGTCCTGACGCCTCGGCGTCGCACCACGCACCACGACGAGGCGGGTCCGGTCACGACCGGGCCCGCCTCGTCGCGTCCGGCCCGGACCTGAGAGGATCGACGCATGAGCGGCACGGCGCAGCGTCTGCAGATCACGGCGGCGAGCCCCGACCCGGCACTCCTCGACCTCCCCTGGCACGTCCCGCTCGAGGACTGGCCGGCCGAGAACCTCGCCGCCCTCCCCCGCGGCATCTCGCGGCACGTCGTGCGGTTCGCGCGGCTGTCGGGCCGGGTCATCGCCATCAAGGAGATCGGCGAGACCGTCGCGCACCGCGAGTACGAGCTGCTGCGGCAGCTGCGCAAGCTCGACGTGCCGAGCGTCGAGCCGGTCGGCGTCATCACGGGCCGGCGCGCGCCCGACGGCGAGCCGCTCGAGGCGGTGCTCATCACGCAGCACCTGTCGTTCTCGCTGCCGTACCGCGCGCTGTTCAGCCAGTCGCTGCGGCCCGACACCGCGACACGGCTCATCGACGCCCTCGCGGTGCTCATGGTGCGCCTGCACCTCGCGGGCTTCTACTGGGGCGACGTGTCGCTGTCGAACACGCTGTTCCGGCGCGACGCGGAGACGTTCGCGGCGTACCTCGTGGACGCGGAGACGGGCGACCTGCACGACCGCCTGTCGGTGGGCCAGCGCAGCTACGACCTCGAGGTCGCGCGCGTCAACATCATCGGCGAGCTCATGGACCTGCAGGCCGGCGAGTTCCTCGACGAGGACGAGGACGCCGTCGCGATCGGCGACGCGCTCGCCGAGCGGTACCAGGAGCTGTGGAAGGCCCTCACCGAGGTCGAGTCGTTCGGGTACGGCGAGCGGTGGCGCGTGCAGGCCCGCATCGACCGGCTCAACGACCTCGGCTTCGACGTCGGCGAGCTCGACATCACCACCGACGTCGAGGGCACGTCGGTGCGCATCCAGCCGAAGGTCGTCGACGCGGGCCACCACTCGCGCCGGCTCATGCGCCTGACCGGCCTCGACGTGCAGGAGAACCAGGCGCGCCGGCTGCTCAACGACCTCGACGAGTTCCGCGCCGCCACCGACCGGCAGGCCGAGGACGAGTCGTTCGTCGCCCACGACTGGCTCACGGAGATCTTCGAGCCGGCCGTGCGCAGCGTCCCGCGCGAGCTGCGCACCAAGCTCGAGCCCGCGCAGGTGTACCACGAGCTGCTGGACCACCGGTGGTACCTGTCGCAGCAGCAGGGCCGCGACGTGCCGATGCCCGAGGTCGCGGCGAGCTACGTGCGCACCATCCTGCCGACCCGCCCCGACGAGCAGGCCGTGCTCGGCACGCGCGCCGAGGACCTGCGCGACTCCGACACCGCCGGCGTGCCGCGCGTGGACGACCTGGACCCGGACCGCCTCATCGGCTGACCGTCGCCGCGCGCCCCCGGCGGCCGGGGACGGCGGCGTGCCGGACGTCAGGCCGTGCGCTGGCGCGCGACCTCGTACAGCGCGATGCCCGCGGCGACGCCGGCGTTGAGCGACTCGACAGCCGACGCGATCGGGATCGACGCGATCGCGTCGCACTGCTCGCGCACGAGCCGCGACAGGCCCTTGCCCTCGGACCCGACGACGAGCACGAGCGGGTCGTTCGCGTACGGCAGCTCCCCGAGCGGCACGTCGCCGCCCGCGTCGAGGCCGACGACGAACACGCCGGCCTGCCGGTACGCCTGCAGCGCCCGCGTCAGGTTCGTCGCGCGGGCCACCGGCACGCGTGCGGCCGCACCGGCCGACACCTTCCAGGCCGCCGCGGTCACGCCGGCCGAGCGCCGCTCCGGCACGAGCACGCCGTGCGCGCCGAACGCACCCGCGGACCGCAGCACCGCGCCGAGGTTGCGGGGGTCCGTGACGCCGTCGAGCGCCACGACGAGCGGCGGCACGCCGGCCTCCTCCGCCGCGTCGAGCAGGTCGTCGGGCTCGCCGTACTCGTACGGCGGCACCTGCAGGGCCACGCCCTGGTGCACGGCGTCGTCGGTGAGGCGGTCGAGCTCGCCACGGCCCACCTCGAGCAGCGGGTAGCCCGCGTCCGCGGCGATCGCCACGATCTCGCGCGTGCGGTCGTCGGCCTCGAGCCGAGCCGCCAGGTACACCGTGGTCACCGGGATGCCGGCGCGCAGCGCCTCGAGGACCGAGTTGCGGCCCGCGACCATCTCGTGGGTCGAGCTCGTGCGGCCGCCGCGCCCGCCCGCCGCGCTGCGCGACGCGCCGGCCGTCGGGCGACCCGAGGCCGTGCCCTTCTGCGCGGCGACCTTGCGCTTGTGCGCCACGTGGTACGGGCGGTCCTCGGCCTTCGGCGTCGGGCCCTTGCCCTCGAGCGAGCGGCGGCCGTGACCGCCGGTGCCGACGGTCGCGCCCTTCTTGGATCCTGCCTTGCGCGTCGCGCCGCGACGCGATGAGTTGCCGGCCATCAGTCCTCCGTGGGGTCGGTGGGGGCGGCGAGCGTCCAGCGCGCCCCCGTCGGCGAGTCCTCGACGACGACGCCCGCGGCCGTGAGGCGCTCGCGGATCGCGTCGGCGGTGGTCCAGTCCCGCGCGGCACGGGCGGCCGCGCGGGCGTCGAGCTCCGCGGCGACCAGGGACGCGAGCGCGCGCTCCGCGCGGTCGTCCCCGCCCGCGGTCGTCCACTGCGGCGAGGCCGGGTCGAGCCCCAGCACGTCGAGCATGCCGCGCAGCGACACCATCGCGTCGCGCGCCGCGGCGTCGTCGCCGGCCGCGAGCGCGCTGTTGCCGGCGCGCAGCGTCTCGTGCACCACCGCGAGCGCGGCCGGCACGTTGAGGTCGTCGTCCATCGCGGCGGCGAAGCCGGTGGGCAGGGCGACCGCGGCGACCTCGTCGGCGGTGGCGGCGCCCACGCGCTCGGTCGCGCGCTGGACGAACCCGGCGAGGCGGTCCCACGTCGCCTCGGCCTCGCGGAGGGTGTCGTCGGTCCACTCGAGCATCGACCGGTACTGCACGGCCGTCATGGCGTACCGCAGCACCACGGGGCGTACCTTCTCGAGCACCGCCGTGACGAGCAGCCCGTTGCCGAGCGACTTGCTCATCTTCGCGCCGCCCTGCGTGACCCAGCCGTTGTGCAGCCAGTACCGCGCGAACCCGTACCCGGCGGCGTGCGACTGCGCCTGCTCGTTCTCGTGGTGCGGGAAGCGCAGGTCGAGCCCGCCGCCGTGGATGTCGAACGCCTCGCCGAGGTAGCGGTGCGCCATCGCGGAGCACTCGAGGTGCCAGCCCGGGCGGCCGCGCCCGTAGGGCGTGTCCCACGAGGCGCTCTCCGGCTCCCCCGCCTTCGGCGCCTTCCACAGCGCGAAGTCGTGCGGGTCGCGCTTGCCGCCCGCACCGGCGTCGTCCGGGGAGTCGACCATGTCGTCGAGCCGCTGGTTCGTCAGCTCCCCGTACGACGGCCACGACCGGACGTCGAAGTACACGTCGCCGGGGCCCGCGACGTACGCGTGGCCGCGCTCGACGAGGCGCGCCATGAGGTCGAGCATCGCCGGGACGTGCCCCGTCGCGCGCGGCTCGTAGCTCGGCGGCAGCACGCCCAGCGCGTCGTACGCGGCGGTGAACGCGCGCTCGTTCGCCATCGCCCACGCCCACCACGGCGCACCGGCGTCGGCGGCCTTCGCGAGGATCTTGTCGTCGATGTCCGTGACGTTGCGGACGAGGGTGACGCGGGTGCCGCCGCGGCGCAGCCAGCGCACGAGCACGTCGAACGCGACGCCCGAGCGCAGGTGGCCGATGTGCGGGGGCGCCTGGACGGTGGCACCGCACAGGTAGACGCCGACCTCGCCCTCGACGAGAGGGACGAAGTCGCGCACCGACTGGGTGCCGCTGTCGAACAGCCGCAGGCTCACCGGCCCAGGCTACCGGCGCGGACGCCGCCCGCCGGTCGTGCGCGGCGCCGGCGGCCCGCCCCCTGGGGGCCGCCGGGCGCCCGCACGCTCACGCCAGGGCGGTGAGGTTCGGCGC
>NZ_JBFTEP010000096.1:0-14030 GCF_047229365.1 Cellulomonas pasadenensis
GGCGGGTGCTGGGACGCGGGCGTGCTGGCGACGCGGGCGGCGCCGGCCCCGCGCCGGACGCCACCACGGCGCCGGCCACCGGTGCACCCGCCACCTCCCCCACCGGCGCCCCCACGCCCCGGTCCACCGGAACAACCGACCCCGCCGACGCGTTGCTGCTCCTGCGCGAGGCGGCCCAGGCCCGGAGCCTCGTCTGGGTCGAGCTCGTCGGCCCGGACGGCCGGTCCGACCGGCGGCTCGTCCGGCCGCTGCGCGTCGAGGGCGGCCGGCTGCGCGCGCTCGACCCGCGGCGCGAGGCGGAGCTGACCGTCGCGGTGCACCGGATCGCCGGCGTCGTCCCCGCCGACGGCCCCGCCTGAGCACCGCACCGAGCGACCGGACCGAGCACCGCACCGACCACCGACCCGAGCGACGAGCGCCGCCCGACGCGCGTCCGACCACCCGTCGTCCCCCGGACGGCGACCCGCCCGACCGAGGAGGACCCGCGTGCCCGACGGCCCGCTCATCGTCCAGAGCGACAAGACGCTCCTGCTGGAGGTCGACCACGACCAGGCGGACGCCTGCCGCCGCGCCATCGCACCCTTCGCCGAGCTCGAGCGCGCGCCCGAGCACGTGCACACGTACCGCCTGACGCCGCTGGGCCTGTGGAACGCGCGCGCCGCCGGGCACGACGCCGAGCAGGTCGTCGACACGCTGCTCGAGTACAGCCGCTACCCGGTGCCGCACGCGCTGCTCGTCGACGTCGCCGAGACGATGGCGCGCTACGGGCGGCTGCAGCTCATCCAGCACCCCGTGCACGGGCTCGTGCTGCACGCGCTCGACCCGGCGGTGCTCGTCGAGGTCATGCGGTCCAAGAAGACGGCCGGGCTGCTCGGGGCGCGCGTCGACGACACCGACGTCATCGTGCACAAGTCGGAGCGCGGGCACCTCAAGCAGGTGCTGCTCAAGCTGGGCTGGCCGGCCGAGGACCTCGCGGGCTACGTCGACGGCGAGGCGCACCCGATCGCGCTCGCCGAGGACGGCTGGTCGCTGCGGCCGTACCAGAACCAGGCGGTCGAGAACTTCTGGCACGGCGGCTCGGGTGTCGTCGTGCTGCCCTGCGGCGCCGGCAAGACGCTGGTCGGCGCGGGCGCCATGGCGAAGTCGTCGACGACCACGCTCATCCTCGTCACGAACACCGTCAGCGCGCGGCAGTGGCGCGACGAGCTGGTCAAGCGCACGTCGCTGACCGAGGACGAGATCGGCGAGTACTCCGGCACGCGCAAGGAGATCCGCCCCGTCACCATCGCGACCTACCAGGTGCTGACGACGAAGCGGAAGGGCGTGTACACGCACCTCGAGCTGCTCGACGCGCGCGACTGGGGCCTGGTCGTCTACGACGAGGTCCACCTGCTGCCGGCGCCGATCTTCCGCATGACCGCCGACCTGCAGGCGCGCCGCCGGCTCGGCCTGACCGCGACGCTCGTGCGCGAGGACGGCCGCGAGGACGAGGTCTTCTCGCTCATCGGGCCCAAGCGGTTCGACGCGCCGTGGAAGGACATCGAGGCGCAGGGGTACATCGCCCCGGCGGAGTGCGTCGAGGTCCGCCTGACGCTGCCGGACGACGAGCGCATGCTGTACGCGACCGCCGAGCCGGAGGAGCGGTACCGGCTCGCCGCGACGGCGGGCGGCAAGGAGCGCGTCGTCGACCAGCTCGTCGCGCGGCACGCCGGCGAGCCGACCCTCGTCATCGGCCAGTACCTCGACCAGCTGCACGAGATCGCCGAGCACATCGGCGCCGACGTCATCACCGGCGAGACGCCCGTGAAGGAGCGGCAGCGGCTGTTCGACGCGTTCCGCCACGGCGAGATCACGAAGCTCGTGGTCTCGAAGGTCGCGAACTTCTCGATCGACCTGCCGGAGGCGTCCGTGGCGATCCAGGTGTCCGGCTCGTTCGGGTCGCGGCAGGAGGAGGCGCAGCGCCTCGGACGGATCATGCGCCCGAAGGCGTCGGGCAAGACGGCGCACTTCTACACGGTGGTGGCGCGGGACACCGTCGACCAGGAGTTCGCCGCCCACCGGCAGCGCTTCCTGGCGGAGCAGGGGTACGCGTACACGATCGTGGATGCGGAGGACCTGGGCGTAGCGCAGTGAAGGGTGGGGGCGCCCCCGGGCGCACCCGCCCGCAACGGAGCGCAGCCCAGGTCCGACCACAGGAACTGGGACCTCGGGGTCGCTCAGTAGCTGCCCTCCCCTCGAACCGGCCGTCGTGCAGCGCTCCCCCGCCGGGATGCTGCGCGGCGGCCGGTTCGTCGTCCCGGCGGCGAATCCGGTCGCGTCGGCGGCGCCGGCCGTGCGAGCGTGCGGGCGTGCACCTGCGTGACGCGACCGACGACGACGCCGACCTGCTCGTCGACCTGCTGGTCGAGGCGTTCAACTGGACCGGTGAGCCGCGGTTCACGCGCGACGACGTGCTGCGCGACCCGCACACCGCCCGCTACCTGGGCGCGTGGCGGCGTCCCGGCGACCTCGGCGTCGTCGCCGTGGCGGACGGCACGCCCCTCGGCGCGGTGTGGGCGCGGGCGCTGCCCGCGGACGAGCCGGGGTACGGCTGGGTCGCGGACGACGTGCCCGAGCTGGGCATGGCGGTCGTCGCGGGACGGCGCGGCGCGGGCGTCGGCTCGGCGCTGCTGGCAGGGTTCCTCGACCGGGCGCGTGCGCTGGGGTGGACGGCCGTGAGCCTGAGTGTCGAGGACGGCAACACCGCGGCCCGCGCGCTGTACGAGCGGCACGGGTTCGTCGTCGTCGGCCGCAACGGCGGGTCGGACACGATGCTGCGCGCGCTGTGACCCGGCCCGCCGCCCGCCGGAACACCGCCGCCCCGGCGGCCGTTGCGCCGTCATGAGCCTCCTCGACCCGACGACGCCGTTCGGTCGCCGCGCGGCGCAGCGCCTCGCCGACGAGCAGGTGGTCTGGCTGACGACCGTGGACCCGGCGGGCGTCCCGCAGCCGACGCCGGTGTGGTTCTGGTGGACGGGCACCGACGTGCTGGTCGCGAGCCGCCCGCGGCAGGCGAAGCTGCGCAACGTGCGCGAGCACCCCGCCGTGGCGCTGTCGTTCGGCACGGACGCGCACGGCGACGACGTGCTCGTGCTCACGGGCACGGCCGCGGCCGACGCCGGCCCGCTGTCCGCCGACGTCCGCGCCGCCTACGACGCCGAGTACGCGGACGGGATGCGCCGGCTGGGCCGGACCCCGGACGAGTTCCACGCCGACTACCCGGTCGTCCTGCGCGTCCGGCCCTCGCGCGTGCGGGGCTGGTGACGGAGCTGGTGACGGAGGCGACGACCGCCGGTGTCGGTGGCCCGCGGTAGGACTGGGCGCGACGACGACCGGGACCGGACCAGGGGGACGCGATGCGCTGGGGACCGCTGCTCACCGACCAGCTCACCTTCTACTGGGAGACGAGCCTGTGGCCCCGCGTGCAGGGGCTGACCGACGACGAGTACCTGTGGGAACCCGTGCCGGGGTGCTGGTCGGTGCGCCCGACCGCGGACGGCACGTGGCAGGCCGAGGGCGTCGGGCTGCGGGAGCCCGACCCGGCACCCGTGACGACGCTCGCGTGGCGGATCGCGCACGTCGCGGTCGACGTGCTCGGCACGCGCGCGCGGACGTTCTTCGGCGACGCGCCGCCCGGGGCGGACATGTTCGACCCGCGGCTGCGGCCGGCGTCGCTGCCGTCGACGGCCGACGCGGCGCTCGCCCTGCTGGAGGAGTCGTACCGTGCGTGGCGCGACGGGCTCGCCGCGTGCGACGACGACGCGCTCGCGCGACCGCTCGGGCCCCGGGCCGCCGACTTCGCCGACGAGCCGCTCGCCGCGCTGGCGACCCACCTGCACCGCGAGACCATGCACCACGGCGGGGAGATCGGCCTGCTCCGCGACCTGTACCGGGCGGGGCTGCGGGGAGCCGGCAGCTGACCCGGGTGCGACCGTCCCACGTCACCCGTCCGCAGGGCCCCGGAACCCCGGGGGCGCGCGGTCCGTTGCGACGGGTGCAGGCGTGAGAAAGGATCGACGAGTGCGTGCGCTGCGAGGTCGGGTCGTCACCGTGGGAGCGGGTGTCGCGCTGGGCGCGAGCCTGCTCGTGGCCGGGGCGGGGGCCGCAGCGGCGGTGCCGCCGCCGTCCCTGACGGCGGACGTGACCGACGAGTCCGGGGTGCTGTCGGGCGGCGACGAGGCCACGGTGCAGGCGGCGCTCGACGAGCTCGCCGCCGAGACGAGCTACCGGCTCTACGTCGTCTACGTGCCCGAGTTCACCGACCCCGCCCAGGGGCAGGAGTGGGCGCAGGCGGTCGCGACCGAGAGCACGCTCGGCGCCCAGGACCTCGTGCTGGCCGTGGCCACCGACGCCCAGCGTGTCGCCCTCGCGCCCCAGGAGACGGGCGACCTGACGCGCGAGGAGCTGCAGGCCGTGTTCGACGACGTCCGAGACCAGCTCGGCGCCGGCGAGTGGGCCGGTGCGGCCGTCGCCGCCGCCGAGGGCGTCCAGGCCGCCGCGACCGGCGACACCGCACCCGCCGGCGGCGGCGGAGGAGGAGGGGGCTTCATGACCGCGCTGCTCGTCGGGCTCGTCGTCATCGGCGGGATCTTCCTGCTCACCACGTTCACGTCGCGCCGCAAGCGCCAGCCGGCGGGCGTGCTGCAGGACACCGCGGGCGCCACGCGCGTCGCGGCCACGGCCGACGAGTTCCACCAGCTGCCGACGCCCGAGCTCGACCGGCGCTCCGCGCAGGCGCTCGTGCGGCTCGACGACGCGCTCCGCTCGTCGGAGGAGGAGCTCGGGTTCGCCCAGGCGCAGTTCGGCGCCGCCGCCACGCGCGAGTTCGAGACGGTGCTGGCCGACGGCAAGCAGCGGCTCACCGAGGCGTTCCGGCTGCGCCAGACGCTCGACGACGACATCCCCGACACCGAGGAGCACGTCCGCGGCACGTCCGCCGCGATCCTGCGGCTGTGCCGCGAGGTGGGACAGCGCCTGGACGAGCAGAAGGAGTCGTTCGACAGCATGCGCGCGATCGAGGAGCGCGTCGACGACGCCCTCGACGCGCACGAGCGCGAGGCGGCGAGCCTGCGCGACCGGGTGGCGCCCGCCCGCGCGTCGCTGTCGGCCCTGGCCGCGCGTTACCCGGCGAGCGCTCTGACCTCCGTCGCGGGCAACCCCGACCAGGCGGAGCTGCTGCTCGGCGAGGTCGGCACGGCCGTCGCCGAGGGACGCCAGCGCGTCGCCGCCGGCGAGCGCAGCACCGCGGTCGGCTACGCCCGCGCCGCCGAGGAGGCGCTCGGTCAGGTGCGCCGGCTGCTCGATGCGGTCGACACGGCCGGTGAGGACCTCGCCGCCGTCGGCGCACGCCTCGACGCGGCCGTCGCGTCCATCACGAGCGACCTGTCCGACGCCGCCCGGCTCGCGCGCGGCAACCCGCAGGTCGAGCCGCGCGCCATCGAGGCGCGCGAGGCCGTCGCCGCCGCGTCCGCCGCGCGCACCGGCCAGGGCGACCCGCTCGCCGCCCTGCGCCGCATCACGGCCGCCGAGGCCGCGATCGACGAGGCCCTCGCGCCCATGCGCCAGCAGGCCGAGCGCTCGCGCCGCGCGCAGGCGCTCCTCGACGACACGCTCGGCCGGCTCGAGTCCGCGGTCCGTGCGACCGCCGACTACGTGAGCACGCGCCGCGGCGCCGTCGGGCCCCAGGCGCGCACGCGGCTCGCCGAGGCGGACCGGCTGCGCATGCGCGCGCTCGACCAGCGCGGCACCGACCCCGAGGCCGCGCTCGCCACCGCCCAGCAGGGCGAGCAGCTCGTCGCCGAGGCGCAGCGGCTCGCGCAGGTCGACGTCGAGAACGCCGAGCAGATGGCCGGCTACGGCGGCGGGTACGGCGCCGGCGGGTACGGCGGCCGCGGCTACGCCCGGCGCGGCGGCGGCGACATGGTCTCCGGCATCGGCGGCATGGTCCTCGGCGGCATCCTGCTCGACTCGATCCTGCGCGGCGGGGGCGGCTTCGGCGGCGGTGGCGGCTGGGGCGGCGGCGACGGCGGCGGCGGGTTCGACGGCGGCGGCTTCGGTGACGGCGGCTTCGACGGCGGGTTCTGATGCCGCTGCGACGGCTGACCAGACGGTTTTCCGGTACGAACGAGAGGCACGGGACGATGACCGAGAAGCAGTCCATCTTCGGGCGGATCACGCAGCTGGCGCGGGCGAACATCAACGCCCTGATCGACCAGGCCGAGGACCCGCAGAAGATGCTCGACCAGCTGGTGCGCGACTACACGAACTCGATCGCCGACGCCGAGAAGGCGATCGCCCAGACGATCGGCAACCTGCGCCTGGCCGAGCAGGACTACAACGAGGACGTCCGCGCGGCCCGCGAGTGGGGCCAGAAGGCGCTCGCCGCGTCGTCGGCGGCGGACCAGGCGCGTGCGCAGGGCGACACGGTCCGGGCCGACCGCTTCGACAACCTCGCCAAGGTCGCCATCGGCAAGCAGATCACCGCCGAGCAGGAGGTCCGCGACGCGGAGCCGATCATCGCCTCGCAGCGCGAGACGGTCGAGAAGCTCAAGTCCGGACTCGTGCAGATGAAGGACAAGCTCGGCCAGCTGAAGCAGCGCCGCGACACGCTCGTCGCCCGCCAGAAGTCGGCGCAGGCGCAGCAGCAGGTGCAGCAGGCCATCGGCTCGATCAACGTCCTCGACCCGACGAGCGAGCTCGCGCGGTTCGAGGAGAAGGTCCGCCGCGAGGAGGCCATGGCGCTCGGCCAGGCCGAGATCGCCGCGTCGTCGCTCGACAACCAGTTCGCCGAGCTGGAGTCCGCCGGCGAGCAGCTCGAGATCGAGGCGCGGCTCATGGCCCTCAAGCAGGGCTCGGCGCCCCGCCAGCTCGAGGGCACGGCCGTCACGCCCGAGATCGAGGCGTGACCGTCACGGCCTGATCCGCGGCACCGCCGCGGACGCGACGAGCGTGCGACCCGACCGGGTCGCACGCTCGTCGTACGTCAGGGCCTGCGAGGCGGAAGGCTGACCGACCGCGACCCGCGCCGAGTGCGTGGCGCTCAGACCGGGACGCGCACCGCCGCGCGGGCGCGGACCACGCCCGTGAACGACTCGGCGAGCGCCCGGCCGGCCGCCGCGATCTCGTCCGCACGCGCGTCCGCCTGCGCGAGGACCGCGTCGGTGTCGACGTCGTCGTGGCCGTCGGCCCACGTCCGCAGCGTCTCGCGGCTCGCCTCGGGGTGGAACTGCACGCCCCACGCCGAGCCGATCCGGAACGCCTGGAACGGGTACATCGCCGAGGAGGCGAGCCACACGGCGCCGCGCGGCAGGTCGACGACCGCGTCGGCGTGCATGGACGGCTGCGGGGTGCTGCGCCGCGGCCCGGCGGCGAGCGCCAGCCCGGACAGCAGCGCGTCCTGCGCGGCCTCGGGGCGCCAGCGGACGTCGACGACGCCTGCCTCGCGCCCGGGCGGGGCCGCGATCTCGACGCGGCCGCCGCGCGCGACGGCGAGCAGCTGCGCGCCGAGGCAGATGCCGAGCGCGGGCACGTCGGTCGCGCTGACGACGGCGAGGAGCGTGCGCAGCGCCGGCAGCCACGGGCTCGCGGCGTCGTCGTGCGCGGTCATCGGGCCGCCGAGGACGACGAGCCCGTCGCCGACCTCGGTGGGTCCGGGGAGGGTGTCGCCGAGGTCGGCGCGCACCAGGTGGACGTCGACGTCGCCGAGCCAGTCGGCGAAGCGGTCGAGCGTCACGTCGGGGGAGCTCTGCACGACGGTCACACGCGGGCGGGGGCCGTGCGCGGCGCCGTTCGGGGCGTCCGCGGGGCCGCCGGTGGCGAGCACGCGGTCGGTGGTGTATGCGGTCACGCTTCCACGGTAGCCGTCGCGGCCCCGTCAGCCGAAGGGGCAGGTCACATGTCCATCACGATCCGCGACGCGCCCGGTTCCTCCCGCGACGCCCGATCCCGTCGACGCCCACGTCCAGGCAACTCCCAGGAACCGTGCGACGCCACGCGCGCGGCTCACAGGCGCCTCCCAGCGCCCGGCGCGAGACTGGGGCCATGAGCACCGCGTCCGGCGCACCCGAGGCCCGGCTCCTCGTCGTGGACGACGAGCCCAACATCCGCGAGCTGCTGGCCACGTCGCTGCGCTTCGCCGGGTTCGAGGTGCACGCCGCGGCCGACGGCGGCTCCGCGCTCCGCCTCGCGCGCGACACCGACCCCGACCTCGTCGTGCTCGACGTCATGCTCCCCGACATGGACGGCTTCACCGTCACGCGGCGCCTGCGGGAGAAGGGCCAGCACGTCCCCGTCCTGTTCCTCACCGCGCGCGACGACACGGCCGACAAGGTGCAGGGCCTGACCGTCGGCGGCGACGACTACGTGACCAAGCCGTTCAGCCTCGAGGAGGTCGTCGCGCGCATCCGCGCGATCCTGCGGCGCACCGCGGCCGACGACTCGCTCGGCTCGTCCGTGCTGCGCTACGCCGACCTCGAGCTCGACGAGGACACGCACGAGGTCCGTCGCGCCGGCCGCCTCGTCGAGCTCTCCCCCACCGAGTTCAAGCTGCTGCGCTACCTCATGCTGAACCCGAACCGCGTCCTGTCGAAGGCGCAGATCCTCGACCACGTGTGGCAGTACGACTGGGGCGGCGACG
Source organism: Cellulomonas pasadenensis (assembly GCF_047229365.1). NCBI lineage: Bacteria > Bacillati > Actinomycetota > Actinomycetes > Micrococcales > Cellulomonadaceae > Cellulomonas > Cellulomonas pasadenensis. Next base: position 8,675 of record NZ_JBFTEP010000096.1, read on the forward strand.
CCAACATCGTCGAGTCGTACATCTCGTACCTGCGGCGCAAGGTGGACCAGCTCACCGGGCCGGACGGCGAGCGGCTGCCGCCGCTGATCCACACCCGGCGCGGCGTCGGGTACCTGCTCCGCGAGACGACGTGAGCACGGCGCCCGCGGACGGGACCGGCCGTCGCGCGGCCGCCCTCGCCCACCTGCACGAGCGCTGGGACCGCGTCCCGCTGAGCGAGCGGCTCGTCTCGATCATCGTCGTGCTGCTCGGCACGGGCCTCGCCCTCGCCGGCCTCGCGAGCTCCACGCTGCTCGAGCGCGAGCTCGTCGAGCAGATCGACGCGAAGCTGAAGAACGAGGGCTTCCAGCAGGTCCGCGACCTGTTCGACCCCGCCGCGCCGTGGGACGCCGACGCGACCACGCCGTCCGACTACTACGTGGTCGCGCAGGCCGGCTGGCGCGCGCAGGAGCTCGTGCGCAACCCGTACACCGTCGACGAGTACGGCACCCCGCGGATCCCGACGGGCCTGTCCGCCGGCAGTCCGCGGATGGGCGACCCGTACACCGTCGCGTCGGACCGGACCGGCTCGCGCTGGCGCGTCGTGTCGTTCCCGTACGCCGAGGGCAGCGACGTGGTGCTGTCCGTGGCCCTGCCGCTGCGCGGCGTCGACGACGCGGCGAGCAGCATGACGTGGATCCTGCTGGCCAGCGGCGGTGCGCTCATGGTCATCGGCGCGATCGTCGGCGGCTGGGCCGTGCAGCGGTCGCTGCGTCCCCTGCGGCAGATCGAGGACACGGCCGCCGCCATCGCCGCCGGCGACCTGTCCCAGCGCGTGCCGTCGCCGCCGACGACCACCGAGGTCGGGCGGCTCGGCGCCGCGCTCAACGGCATGCTCACGCAGATCGAGCAGGCGTTCGCGGCGCGCACGGCGTCCGAGGCGCGCATGCGGCGGTTCGTCGCGGACGCGTCGCACGAGCTGCGCACCCCGCTCGCCGCGGTCCGCGGCTACGCCGAGCTGTACCGGATGGGCGCGCTGACGACGTCCGAGCAGGTGGACGACACCATGCGCCGCATCGAGGGCTCCGCGCGGCGCATGGGCTCGCTCGTCGAGGACCTGCTCGCGCTGGCGCGGCTCGACGAGGGCCGGCCCGGCCGCCTCGGCCCGGTCGACCTCACCGTGCTCGCCGCCGACGCCGTCAGCGACCTGCGGGCCATCGACCCCGACCGGCCGGTGCGGCTCGAGACGCTCGCGCCGCACGCGCCCGTCGTGGTGCAGGGCGACGAGGCGCGGCTGCGCCAGGTGCTCGCCAACCTCGTCGGCAACGCCGCGCAGCACACGCCCGCCGGGACCCCGGTCGAGGTGCGCGTCGGGCCGGCCGGCACCGACGAGGACGGCCGCGCGACGGCGCTGCTCGAGGTGCGCGACCACGGGCCCGGCATCGCGCCCGAGCACGCGGCGCGCGTCTTCGAGCGGTTCTACCGCGTCGACGCGTCCCGCACGCGGGAGTCCGGCGGGTCCGGGCTGGGCATGGCGATCGTCGCCGCCATCGTCACGTCGCACGACGGGCGCGTCGGCATCGCCGAGACGCCCGGCGGGGGCACGACCGTGCGCGTCGTGCTGCCCGTCGACGGGCCGGGTGCGGCGACGGGTGAGGTCGTCGGGGACGGGTCCGTGGAGCGGGACGGTGCCGTCGCCGGGGCCGGTGCGGAGCCGGGCGCCGGCGCAGCCGGGGCGCGCCCGGGTGCGCCGCCCCCGTCGGACGTGGCTACGATGGCGCGTCCTACGTCACCGTCGTGAGGCATGATCTCCATGGGCGTCCATGACGCACCGGGCTGGCTGCTGCCGGCCTTCTCCCGCAGCGTCGTCGGGGCCGGGGGCACCGCGTCCCCCGAGGAGATCCGACGGACCGGCGAGGACCTCCTCGACCGCTGGACGCAGCCGGACCGCCACTTCCACAACGTCAAGCACCTCGTCGACGTCCTCGCCCGCGTGGACGAGCTCGACGAGGAGGTGCACGAGCCCGACCTCGTCCGGCTCGCGGCCTGGTACCACGGCGCCGTCTTCGACTCCGCCGAGCGCAAGGCGTACGCGAACAAGGGCGGCGAGGACGAGGCCGCGAGCGCGACGCTCGCCCGCGAGCAGCTGACCGCGCTGGGCGTCCCCGACGCACGGGCGCAGCGGGTCGCGGCGCTGGTGTCCGCGCTCGTGCGGCACTCGCCCGACCGCAAGGACGTCGACTGCGCGGTGCTCTGCGACGCCGACCTGGCGATGCTCGCCGCCGAGCCGCAGCGCTACAAGGCGTACCTGCACGACGTCCGCGCCGAGTACGCGCACCTGCCGCTCGAGGACTACGTGCGCGCCCGCACCCGCATCCTCCGCAAGCTCCTCGCGCGCCCCTCCCTCTTCACCAGCCCGCTCGCGCAGGGCTGGGAGGAGCCGGCACGGCAGAACGTCGCCGCCGAGCTGCAGCGCCTCGAGAAGGAGCTGAGCCGCCTGGAGGCCGCGTCGGCGCAGGCGGACGACGCCGCCGGCGGCGAGGCGGGCGGCACCCCGACCGTCGTCGACGTCCCGCAGCCCTCCACACCGCCGCGGCACTGACCGCGGCCGTCGCCCACCCACGGCGCCTGCGGCGCGTCCGCCGGCGTCAGTGCGAGAACAGCCGCGCCGCGTGCGCCTCCGCGTCCGCGTACGTCCGGGCCGCCGACTGCATGGCCGTCGCGATCTGCCCGAGCGACTGCTCCACGCGCGCCTGCGTCGCCGTCCACTCCGCGACGAGCGCCGAGAACGCGCCCGCCGCACCGCCGCGCCACGACGCCTGCAGCTCGGCGAGCTGCCGCTGCATGCCCGCCACCTCGGCCTGGATCGTCGCGGCGCGTGCGAGCACCGCCGCCGCCGACCCGTCGAGGTGACCGGCGTCGACCTCGTACCTGCTCATGGGACCTCCCTCGCACCCGCCGCGGCCGCCCGGTGGACGACCCTCGGACGACGGGCAGGACGACGCTAGGGAGCACCGCCCGCGCGGCGGCGGGGCGCCGGGCGGACCGGTGCACCGCACCCGTCGACGGCGGGCTGTGGTCGGCTCGACGACGCACGGGGCCCGGCGCCGCCGGACGTAGGCTCGGCGGGTGACCGTGCTCGTCGACCCGCCGCTGTGGCCGCGGCACGGGACCGTGTGGGGGCACCTCGTGAGCGACGCGTCGTACGACGAGCTGCACGCGTTCGCCGCGCGCGCCGGCATCCCGCGGCGTGCGTTCGACCGCGACCACTACGACGTCCCGGTCGAGCGCTGGGACGAGATGGTGGAGCTCGGCGCCGTCCCCGTCGGCACGCGGGAGCTGGTGCGGCGCCTGCGGGCGTCGGGGCTGCGCGTCCCCGGCCGGGACCGCCGCACCCCGACCCCGTCGGACTGAGCCGGTACCGACGGCGTCGACCCGACGGCCGCGCCCGCCCGACGTCACCCCGCCCCGGTCACCGCCCCTGGGCGAGCGCCGCGAGCCACCCGCCGGCGTCGGTGATGTCGGTCCCCGACTCCCCCGCCTCGGCCGTGCAGCCGAACCCGACCACCCACGTGCCGTCCGCCAGCTCCACGCGACCGAGCGTCATCGGCGCGGGCAGCGCGGCGAGGAAGGTCCCCAGCGCGCCGGGCGACACGCGCCACACCTCGCCGGCGATCGGCGCACCCGACCCCGGCCCGACGCGCACGAGTCCCGGCTTGCGCGGCACGGTGCCGAGCGCGACGAGACGGTAGGCGTCCGACGTCGTGACGGCGCGGTCGAACCGCGCGCCCAGGTCGGCCAGCTGGCCCTGCAGCGGCTGCCCGCGCAGGTGCGCGCCGACGACGAGGAGCTCGACCGTGCCCGGCACGAGCAGCGGCGCCGCCGCGGGGACGCCCGCGCCGTCCCACCCGTCCGCGCCGTCCCACCCGTCCGCGCCGTCCCGGCCGTCCGCGCGGTCCTCGCCGCGCTCACCGCCGGCGCCGTCCGGGCCGTCGGGGCCGACCCCGTCGAGCAGCCGCGCGGCCAGGTCGAGCGCGAGCTGGTCCTCGCACGCGCGGGCGAGCACGGTGACGCCGAACGGCCCGCCGTCGGCCTCGCCCGCGGGCACGGCCACCGCCGCCAGGTCGAGCATGTTGACGAAGTTCGTGTACGTGCCGAGCCGCCGGTTGATGCCGACGGGGTCGGCCTGCACGGCCGCGATGGTCGGGTGCTCGGTGGTGGTGGGCAGGAGCAGCACGTCGCAGCCGTCGAGGGTCCGCGCCGCCTCCGCCCGCGCGGCGTCGAGCCGCAGCCGGTCGCGCACGTACGCCGCGGCCGGGACCTGTGCGCCGGCGAGGATGATCGACGCGACGGTCGGGTCCGCGTCGGCCGGGCCGGTCGCGAGGAAGTCACCCACGGCGGCGTACCGCTCCGCGACGATCGCGCCGTCGTAGAGCAGGCGCGCGGCGTCGAGCATGCCCGACACGTCGACCTCGACCGTGCGGGCGCCGACCGCCCGCACGCGCGCGACCGCCGCGGCGAACGCCGACCGCCACGCGTCCGACAGCGGCGCCAGGTCCTCCGCGCGCGGCACGGCCACCACCGGGACGTCCCGCAGTCCGACGCGCACGTCGGCCGGCCACCGACGCCGGACGCCCGCGGCCTGCGCGCCGGCGCCCGTCCCGGGACCGGCCTCCCCCGCGCCGGCGTCCGCCGCGGCCCCCGCACCCGGCTCCCCCGCGGCGACCATGAGCCGCGTCGCCAGGACGCCGGTCGCCAGGTCGCGCGTGAACGTGGTGACGACGTCGTACGACGCGCACGCCGGCACGACGCCGTCGGTGGGGACGAGCCCGACCGTCGTCTTGATGCCGACGAGCCCGTGGAACGCGGCCGGCACGCGGCCGGACCCGGCGGTGTCCGTGCCGATGCCGACGTCCGCGACGCCGAGCGCGACGGCCACCGCCGACCCGGACGACGACCCGCCGGACACGCGCTCGGGCAGGGTCGCGTGCCGCACGGCGCCGTACGGGCTGCGCGTGCCGACGAGCCCGGTCGCGAACTGGTCGAGGTTGGTCTTGCCGAGCACGACCGCGCCCGCGTCGACGAGCGCCTGCACGGCGGGCGCGGTGCGCGCGGCCGGCCCCGGGCGCCCCGCCGGGTGGGTCGCGTACGACGGGCAGCCGGCCGTGGTCGGCAGCCCTGCGACGTCGACGTTGTCCTTGACGGCGAGCGTGCGGCCCGCGAGCGGCAGGTCCGCGCCGGCGGCGACCCGCGCGTCCACGACGTCGGCGGCCGCGAGCGCGTCCGCCTCCGGCACGTTTAACACATCTAAGAGCCCCAGATAATATTAAGACGATGTCGGATATGGACGTCGCGGTGTAAATGGGGGGGGGGGGGG
>NZ_JBFTEP010000097.1:0-3580 GCF_047229365.1 Cellulomonas pasadenensis
GGCCGCAGCAGCGCGCCGAGCGCGACGCGCACCTCGGCCACCGCGAGGCGCGGCTGCTTCACGGCGAGCTGCCCGAGCGCGCGCAGCGTCCCGGCGGCCAGCGTCATGAGGACCACGAGCGGCAGCAGCGGCAGCGGGGCGCCGGCGAGGCGGCTGTGCAGCAGCGCGCGGCGGCGCGCCGCGAAGGAGCGGGTGGGGTCGGCGGCGTCGGGCTCGCCGTCGCCGTCGAGGTCGACCTCGTGCGCGTCCGCGCCCGCGGGTGCCGACGCCCCGGGCCCCTGCACCGGGCGCAGCCCGTGGTAGGCGGCCTGCGCGTGCCGCACGACCGCGGTGGGGACCACGACGACGCGGTGCCCGGCGAGCCGCGCGCGGCGCGACAGGTCGAGACCGTCGCCGAACGGGCCCAGCGCCGCGTCGGTGCCGCCGAGGGCGTCCCAGACGTCGCGGCGCACGAGGGCGCCGGCGACGCCGACGCCGAGCACGTCGGTCCGCCCGTCGTGCTGCCCCTGGTCGAGCTCCCCGGCCTCGACGTCGGTCACGCGCCGGCCGGACCGCGTCGTGCGCAGCCCCACCTCGAGCAGCCGCTCGGGCTCCGTCCACGTGCGCTGCTTGCAGCCCGCGACGGCGACGGACGGCGCGTGGCCGACCGTCTTCACCAGCTGGGCGAGCGCCGCGGGCGCGGGGGCGCTGTCGTCGTGCAGCAGCCAGAGCCACGCCGTGGGCCGCTCGTCGACCGCCTCGGCGAGCAGCGCGAGGCCGGTGACCACCGCGTCGCCGAACGAGCGCGCACCGGGGGCGGACACGGTCGCGAGGCGGGGCACGGGTGCGGGCGTGGCGGCGAAGGCGTCGTCGAGGAGGGCGCCCAGCTGCGGGTCCGGCGCGCCCGGCGCACGCTCGGCGACGTCGACGAGGAGCACGCGGAACGGCCGGCGCGTCTGGGTCGCGAGCGCCCGCAGCGTCGTCGCCAGGTAGCCGGTGCGCCCGTGGGTCACCACGACGGCCGTCACGGGCGTCGTCACCGGGACGGCTGCGGTCGTGGGGAGGTCCACGGGGGACAGCGTGTCAGTCATGCTCGCGTCATCATGCCGTCGGGCCCGCTCCTGCGGGCGCAGCGGCGCCCGGCGTGGCGGGACCCCGCCGACGTCGGTGCGCTCAGACCACGCGCCGCTTCAGCTTGCGGCGCTCGCGCTCGGACAGGCCGCCCCAGATGCCGAAGCGCTCGTCGTTGGCGAGCGCGTACTCGAGGCACTCGGCGCGCACGTCGCAGGACGTGCACACCTTCTTGGCCTCGCGCGTCGAGCCGCCCTTCTCGGGGAAGAACGCCTCCGGGTCGGTCTGCGCGCACAGCGCGCGCTCCTGCCAGCCCATGGGGCCGTCGTCGTCCGGCGTGCCGAACAGGGCCAGCACGTTGCCGGCCGGTGCGGTCACAGGGGTGGCGACGTCGTCGGGCAGGTCCTCGTCGTCGAGCAGGTGCCACATGCGTGCCTCCGCGGGTCTGATGCTCGGTGTGCTCGTCCTGGCTGGCTCCCTCGAAGCCGGCCGTGCGGCGCGGAGGCCGCGACGTTCGCGCTCGATGAATCAGTTCTCAGGAATTACACGCGTGTCGTTCGACCCCGTCAACCGCAGACGTGCTACATGCCCGAGTTGTCCGGGTGAAAGTTGTGTGCGCGCGGCGTGGCGTCCCACCACACGGTCGCCCGGGCGTCCGCTGCGTAGCCTGCCACCATGCCTGCCACGACGCCCGACTCCCCCGCCGCCGGCCGTCCCGCCGACGTCGCCGCGCTCCTCGCCGGGCTCGTGCGCGAGCCCGGCCGGCCGCGCCTGACCTGGTACGGCCCGGACCACGAGCGGGTCGAGCTGTCGGGCGCCGTCCTCGCCAACTGGGTCGTCAAGACGACGAACCTGCTGGTGGAGGAGCTCGACGCGGGGCCCGGCGTCCGCGTGCTCCTCGACCTGCCGGCGCACTGGCGCGCGCTGACGTGGGCGCCCGCGGTGTGGCGCGCCGGCGCGTGCGTCGTGCGTGCCGACGCCGCCGGGGCACCGGCCGACGGCCGCCGCGTCGACGTCGTCGTCACCTCGCGGCCGGACGAGCACAGCACCGACGCGCCCGTCGTCGCCGTGTCCCTCGCGGCGCTCGCCCGCTCCTGGGCGGGGCCGCTGCCCCGCGGGGCCGTCGACGCCGCTGCCGCCGTCATGACGTACCCCGACGCGCTGGGCTGGGTGCCGGCCCCCGACGCGGGCGCGCCCGCGGTCGCCGGCGGGCCGGACGTCGCGCACGCCGCGCTGCTCGGCACGGCCCTGGAGGCCGCTCCGCCCGCCGGGGCGCGCGTGCTCCGCGACGTGCGCGGGCTGGACGGCGTCGACCTCGCGCTCGCCGCCGTCGCGACCTGGGCGGTGGACGGCTCCCTCGTGCTCGTCGACGGCGCCGCCGTGGACGGCCCGGCGCTCGACCGGCTGCGCAGCGGGGAGCGCGTCACGCACGACCGGGCCTGACCCCACGGGCCGCCCGGCCCCACGCGACGCCCGGATGGGCCAGAATGGCGACCCATGCGCGGAATCATCCTGGCCGGCGGCTCCGGCACCCGGCTGCACCCCATCACTCTCGGCGTGAGCAAGCAGCTGGTGCCGGTCTACGACAAGCCGATGATCTACTACCCGCTCTCGACGCTGATCCTCGCGGGCATCAAGGACGTCCTCGTCATCACGACGCCGCACGACGCGGAGCAGTTCCGCCGGCTGCTGGGCGACGGGTCGCAGTTCGGCATCTCCATCAGCTACACCGTCCAGGAGCAGCCGAACGGGCTCGCCCAGGCGTTCGTCCTCGGCGCCGACTTCGTCGGGAACGACGCGGCGGCCCTCGTGCTCGGCGACAACATCTTCTACGGCGCCGGGCTCGGCAGCCGGCTCCAGCGGTTCGAGCAGATCGACGGCGGTGCCGTGTTCGCGTACCGCGTCGCCGACCCCACCGCCTACGGCGTCGTCGAGTTCGACGCGTCGGGCCGCGCGCTGTCGCTCGAGGAGAAGCCCGCGCAGCCGAAGAGCAGCTACGCGGTGCCCGGCCTGTACTTCTACGACAACGACGTCGTGGCGATCGCGCGCGACCTCGAGCCGTCGGCCCGCGGCGAGTACGAGATCACCGACGTCAACCGCGTGTACCTCGAGCAGGGCCGGCTGCAGGTCGAGGTCCTGCCCCGCGGCACCGCCTGGCTCGACACCGGCACGTTCGACTCCCTGCTCGAGGCGTCCGACTACGTCCGCACCATCGAGCACCGGCAGGGCCTCAAGGTCGGCGCGCCCGAGGAGGTCGCGTGGCGCCGCGGGTTCCTGTCGGACGACGAGCTGCGCGAGCGCGCCGAGAAGCTCGTGAAGTCGGGGTACGGCACGTACCTGCTCGGGCTGCTGGAGAGCGGCCGGGACTGACCCGGCCCGCCTGACCGGCTCCTCGACGGGCCGGGAGCCGTGGGGGGGGGGGGGGCCCCCCCCCCCCCCCCCCCCCCCCGCCCCCCCCCCCCCGCGCCCCCCCCGGGCCCCCCCGGCCGGGCCCCCCCCCGCGCGGGGCGGCCGCCCGCCCCCCCCCCCC
>NZ_JBFTEP010000097.1:3590-13988 GCF_047229365.1 Cellulomonas pasadenensis
GGCGGGGGGAGCGGGGCGGGGACGGCCCCGGCCCGCCTGCCCGGCCCCTCGCGGGGCGGGGCGCCGGGGCGCGCGGCCGCCCGCGCGCCACGGCTCACCCGATCGGCCCACCGGCCCGAGGTCAAGCCCGGGGCGCCGCGTGCCGATCCTCCGCGGCAGGGGAAGGACCGTCCTCCCCCGCCCCGGAGGAGACCCCGTGACACTGCGCCGACCGACGGCGGTCCTCGCGACCGCCGCGCTGGCCCTCGGACTCGTGGTGGGACCGCAGGTCTCCCCCGCGACCGCCGCACCCCCCGCGTCCGCCCCCGTGCCCCAGCAGCTCGCCGACGGGCCGGGCAACCCGGTCCTCGAGTGGGAGCCCGTCGCGGGTGCCACCGGCTACCGCGTCGAGGTCGCGACGGCGTCGAGCTTCGCGACGAAGCTCTGGACGACGAGCACGTTCGGCCTGCACGCCACGCCGCCGAACGACCTGCCGACGGGCCGGGTGTACTGGCGCGTCGCGGCCGTGAACGGCAGCGAGGTCGGGCCGTGGGAGATCTCGTCGTTCGTGAAGGAGGCGAGCGCGGGCCCGGACCTGGTGTCGCCCGGTCACGAGGACACGCTCGCCTACCCGGCCGACGCACCCGTGCTGCGCTGGAGCGTCCTCACGGGCGTGAAGGGCTACGAGGTCGAGCTCGACGACGCCGACGACTTCGTCGGCGCCACGGTCTTCTCGACGGCGAACACGTCGCTCGCGCTCACCGACCCGCTGACGCTGGAGAAGCCGTACTACTGGCGCGTGCGCGGCGTCTCCGCCGTCAACGGCGTCACGACCGCCTGGTCGTCGGCGCGGTCGTTCACGGTGGAGTGGGGCGCCGCCGTCGGCCGCCCGACGCTCGAGGACGTGCCGATGACCGCCGGCGACAGGGGTATGGAGGTGCAGGACGTGCTCCTGCGCTGGTCCCCGGTCGCGGGGGCGCGCGCGTACGAGCTCGAGGTCAGCCCCAACGGCGACTGGGCCAACAACGTCATCGACCGGCAGACCGTGATGGGCACGCAGTACTCGCGCGCCATCACCTACCCCGCCGGCGGCTACTACTGGCGCGTGCGCGCCGTCGCGACCGCGCCGGCGGCCATGAAGCAGTACGGCCCGTGGTCGGAGCCCAAGCAGTTCACGCGCGCGTGGACGAACAAGCCGGAGCCCACCTCGCCCATCGGCGGGACGGTCACCCGCGAGTCCTTCCGCCTCACGTGGACGCCCGTCCCGCACGCGTCCTCCTACGAGGTGCACATCGGCACGGACCCGAACTTCGGCACCTCCGCGACGACCGTGTGCCGCACCCTGCACACGACGCTGGCGCCCCACACCATCTCCTCGCGGCCGCGCCCGTCGACCACGGTCGGCGCCGACTGCGAGTTCGAGCCCAACCCCGGCACCGTGTACCACTGGCGCGTGCGCGGCCTCGACACCGCGCCGACGGGCACCACGTCGGTCCTCGGCGTCTGGTCGACGACGGCGCGCTTCACGTTCGACCAGAGCGCCGTGCGGATGGACAGCCCGCGGTTCGGCGAGCAGGTCAGCGCGCCGGTGCTGCGCTGGCAGCCGCTCGCCGGGTACCACCGCTACCAGGTCGTCCTCATGAAGGACGGCTCGACCACCCGGGTGACGGCCGACACGGACTCCACGAGCTGGTCGCCCACCGACGGCGAGGGCGGCAAGATCGCCCCCGGGACCTACCAGTGGTACGTGCTCGGCGTGTCCGCAGGCGGCGCGCTCACCCCGGTCCCCGGCGCCTTCGGCCGCTTCGAGCTCGTCGCACCGACAGCGCCCGGGCCGTCGATCACGGGCATGGCCGCGAACAACTTCGGGCAGGCGGGCGACATGCCGAGCCTGACGTGGTCGCCGGTCGCCGACGCCACGTACTACCGCGTCTACCACGCGTCCTCGGACACGAACGTGTACCAGGAGCTCACGGCGGGCGACGACGAGCTGCCGCAGGCCGCGTACACGCACCCGTCGCAGCTGCCGGCGGGCACGTGGAAGTGGTACGTCCGCGCGTTCGACAAGAACGACGTGGCCATCGCGGACTCGCCCGTGTCGACGTTCACCGTCGCGCCCGTCACGCTCGTCACGCCGACCGGGCCGGCCCAGGGCTCCCGCAACGCCGACGTCCCGACCCTGACCTGGGGCGGCGCCCGCGACGCGTTCTTCTACCGCGTGCACCTGGCGACGGACCCGTACTTCACGAACGTCGTCCGCACGTACGACACCCACTTCCCGTCGCTGACGCCGCGCGAGGCGCTGCCGGACAACAGCGCCGACCAGTCGTACTACTGGTACGCGCAGGTCTGCCGCAGCCGCACCGTCTGCGGCCCGGGCCCGCAGGCCGCCTTCGAGAGCGAGCCGGCGAAGGTCGGCTTCTTCCAGAAGATCAGCCCGGCGGTCGCCCAGCCGGCGAACCCCGACGAGGTCACCCCGGTCGCCTTCGGCGACCAGGTCTCCCTCGCCTGGGGCGACTACGTGGTGAAGAACCCGTCCACCACCCCGCCCCCCGGGGACGGCCCCGCGCCGGGCGCCCAGGCGTACCGCGTGGAGGTCGCAAGCGATCCCGGCTTCAGCAAGGTCGTCGACAGCGCGGTGGTCGACCAGCCGTTCTACGCCCCGTGGTCCACCACGTACCCCGACTCGGTCTACTACTGGCGCGTGCAGGCGATCGACGAGGCGCGGCAGGCCCTGACGAGCAGCCCGACGTGGACGTTCCAGAAGTCCTCCAGCGCCCCGGCGACGACCGACACGAACGTCGTCAGCGGCATGCCCACCCTCACGTGGTCGGCCACCGCGGCGGCGGGCTCGTACTACGTCGAGGTGTTCCGCGGCACGGACCCGAACTTCCCGGCCGCCAACCGGGTGACCACGGGCACGACGTACTACCCGGCCTTCACGCCCAAGGACGCGCTGCCGGTCGGCGACTACAGCTGGCGGGTGCGCAAGGCGGACGTGAAGAACAACCCGGGCACGTGGACGTCCGGCACGAACTTCGTCGTCCCGGCCAAGACGCCCGCGCTGCTGAACCCGCGGGACGAGGTCGAGCTCACGTCGGACGACGTGGTGCTGCGCTGGTCGTCGCTGCAGGGCGCGTCGTCGTACCGCGTCGACGTCAGCACGTCGTCGTCGTTCGCGTCGGTGCACGAGACGGCCACCACGGTGAACAACGCGTGGGCCGTCACCAAGTACCTGTCCGACGGCACTCGCTACTTCTGGCGCGTCGCGGCCCTCGACAGCAAGGGCCAGGTCATCGGCACGTCGGCGACGCGGTCGCTGACGAAGAACCAGGTGTCGGTCGACCTCACGAGCTCGGCGAACCCGGCCGCCTCGAAGCAGTCGGTCACGTTCACCGCGACCGTGTCGCGCCCGAGCAAGGCCCCCGCCGGCACGGTGGAGTTCCACGACGGCGAGACGAAGCTCGGGCAGGCCACCATGAAGTCGGGCGTCGCGACGTTCACGACGTCGACGCTCGCGGTCGGCACGCACGCGGTCGTGGCCACCTGGGTGGGCGACTCCACGTCGGCGCGGACGAGCTCGGGCACGCTCGAGCAGACGATCACGCCGGCCGGCGCCTCCTACACGCCCGTGTCCCCGTACCGGGCGATGTCGTTCCAGGAGATCGGCTCGGGCCGCTCGCACGTGCTGCGGCTGACCAACGTGCCGAAGGGCGCGACGGCCGTGGCGCTGAACGTGACGGCGGCCAACCCGACCGCCAACACGTACGTGTCGGTCTGCCCCGGTGACACCCGCGTCGACGACTGCAAGACGTCGTCGAACCTCAACCCCTACGCGGGCCGCAGCACGGCGAACATGGTCGTGGCGAAGCTCGGGCCGAACAACGAGGTGCTGTTCTACAACAACCTCGGGACCGTGCAGATGATCGCCGACGTCCAGGGCTGGTTCACCGAGGGCACCGCGACGGGCGCCCGCTACGTGTCCGTCCCGCCGCACCGCGCGATGTCGTTCCAGCCGATGGACACGAAGCAGATGCACACGCTGACGCTGCGGGACGTGCCCAAGGGGGCCACGGCGGTGGCGCTCAACGTCACGGCGGCCAACCCGGCGGCGAACACCTACGTCTCCGTGTGCCCGGGCGGGACGACCATGCTGACGTGCAGCTCGTCGTCGTCGCTCAACCCCTACGCGGGCAACAGCACGCCGAACGCGGTGGTCGTGAAGCTCGGCGCCGGCAACACGGTGCAGTTCTACAACAACATCGGGCAGGTGCACCTGATCGCCGACGTCCAGGGCTGGTTCGTCGAGGGCGCGGCCGAGGGCTCGGGCTACGTGCCCAACAGCCCGACCCGCGTCATGGCGTTCCAGAAGGTCGCGGGCGGCAAGACGTACACGCTGACGCTCCCGGACGTCCCGGCGGGCGCCACGGCGGTCGCGCTGAACCTCACGTCGGCGAACCACGACCGCAACACGTACGTCTCCGCGTGCCCGGGCGGCACCCCGGTGGGCGACTGCAAGACCTCGTCCAACCTCAACCCGTACGCGGAACGGGCGGTCGCGGGGATGGTCATGGTGAAGATCGGCCCGCGCAACACCGTGACGTTCTACAACGACCAGGGCACCGCGCAGCTCATCGCGGACGTCCAGGGGTGGTTCGTGGAGTAGTCGTCCCGCACGCGCACCCGACGGGTGGTCGTTGCGGTCGGTCCCCGGGATCGACCATGCTGCGGCCACCCGTCGGCGTCTTCCCGGCCTGCTGCGCGGGCCGCCGCCGTCCTGCAGAACGAGGTCCGCATGCCCCGCCCGCCCCGCCGGTCCGCCCGTCCCGCCCTCGCCGTGGCCGTGGTGCTGCGCGCGCTCGTGGCCGTCGCCGTGGTGACGGCCGGCCTGACCGGCGCGGCGCTGCCCGCCGGGCCGGCGGCCGCCGCCGACACGAGCCGCTTCGACCCCGGCAACCTCATCAGCGACGCGCAGTTCTGGGACTCCACGTCGATGACGGTCGCGCAGGTGCAGGCGTTCCTCGACGACAAGGGCCGCGGCTGCGTCCCCGGGCCGGACGGCACGCCGTGCCTCAAGGACTTCCGGCAGACCACGTCGTCGTGGGCGCCGTCGCCGCGCTGCACCGACGGCTACACGGGCGCCGCCGACGAGTCCGCGGCGACCATCCTCGTGAAGACGGCACGGTCGTGCGGCGTCAACCCACAGGTGCTGCTCGTGCTGCTGCAGAAGGAGCAGAGCCTGGTCACCGCGTCGGGCAGCGCGCTGCACCCCGGCCGGTACCGCGCGGCCGCCGGGTACGCGTGCCCGGACACCGACGCGGGGGGCTGCGAGTCGCTCTACTACGGGTTCCACAACCAGGTGTACTCGGCGGCCGCCCAGTTCCGCCGGTACGCCCTCAACCCGGCCGGGTACCCGCACCGCGCCGGGATGGACAACGTGATCCGGTTCAGCAGCCGCTACCCCGACTGCGGCTCGTCCACCGTGCGCATCCGCAACCAGGCGACGGCCGGGCTCTACAACTACACGCCCTACCAGCCGAACGCGGCGGCGCTCGCGGCCGGGTACGGCACGGGCGACCGCTGCTCCGAGTACGGCAACCGCAACTTCTGGGCCTTCTTCCAGGACTGGTTCGTCGCGCCCGCGAACCGCGCGCCGGTCGGCTCGCTCGACTCCGTGACGGCGAGCGGCGACACCGTCACCGTGACCGGCTGGGCGCTCGACCCGGACGCCGACGCCTCCACGAGCGTGCGGGTCGAGCTCGACGGCACGCCGACGACGGTCCGCGCGAACCTCTCCCGTCCCGACGTGGGTGCGGCGTGGGGACGTGGCGACCTGCACGGCTTCAGCGTCGCGCTCCCGGCGACGGGTGGGGACCACACCGTCTGCGTGACGGCGCTCGACCTCGCCGACGGGCCGAGCACCTCCCTCGGCTGCCGCGACGTCGTCGTCCCCGTCGGCGCCACGTACACGGCCGTGACGCCGTGGCGGGCCCTCGCCTTCGAGCGCGTCGACGCGGGCCGCACGACGACGCTGACCCTGCGCGACGTGCCCGCGGGCGCCACCGCCGTCGCCCTCAACGTGACGGTCGCCCGGCCCACCGCCAACACCTACGTGTCGGCCTGCCCCGGCGGCACGCCCGTCGACCGGTGCCGGAGCTCCTCGACGGTGAACCCCTACGCCGGGCGCGACACGCCGAACATGGCCGTGGTGAAGCTCGGACCGGGCGGGACGGTGACGTTCTACAACGACGCCGGGACCGTCCACCTCGTCGCCGACGTGCAGGGCTTCTTCGTGCCCGACGGCGGCGCCACGTACACCGCGGTGCCGCCCACGCGCGTGCTCGCGTTCCAGGAGGTCGGTCCGGGCCAGGTCCACGACCTGCGCCTCACCGGCGCTCCCGCGGGCGCCACGGCCGTCGTGCTCAACGTCACCGCCGCCCGCCCGTCGTCGCGCACGTACGTCTCCGCCTGCCCCGGGGGCACGCCCGTCGAGACGTGCCGCGCGTCGTCCAACCTGAACCCCTACGCGGGCGAGGACACGCCGAACCTCGTCGTGGTGAAGCTGGGGCCCGACAACACCGTCCGCCTCTACAACGACGCGGGGACCGTCGCGCTCGTCGCCGACGCGCAGGGCTGGTACGTGGGCGGTGACGCCGGCGACGACTACGTGGCCGTGGCACCGCGCCGGGCCATGTCCTTCCAGCCGGTCGGCCCCGGCGGCCTGCACACGCTGACGCTGCCGGACCCGCCCGCCGGCGCGTCGGCCGTGGTGCTCAACGTGACGGCCGCGGCGCCGACGAGCCGCACGTACGTCTCGGTCTGCCCCGGCGGGACGCCGACGGCCGCGTGCAGGGCGTCGTCCAACCTCAACCCGTACGCCGGCCGGAACATCGCGAACCTCGTGGTCGCGAAGCTCGGGCCGGGCGGCACCGTGAGCTTCTACAACGACGCGGGGACGTCGCAGCTCATCGCGGACGTGCAGGGCTGGTACGTGCCCTGACGGCCGGTCAGCCGCGCGGGACCCGCGCCGTCGCGTGCTCGAGCAGGGTGCGCAGCACGGCGCGGTCCCGTGCGACGACGGCCCGCGGCAGCAGCGTGAGGGCGTGCGCACGGGACGTCAGGTGCGCGCGCGCGGCCCGTGCGGCGCGCGGCCAGCCGGCGCGGTCCATCTGCGCGGCCGCCTGCCGGAAGTACTCGCGCTCGCCGCGGAACCGGCGGCCGTCGGCGAGCTGCTCCATCGACGCGCTCGCGTCGTGCCGGCGGTACGCGAAGCAGACCTCGGGCTCGATCAGGAGCGAGCCGCCGTCGGCGACCACGTCGATGACGAGCGCGAGGTCCTGGATGATCGGCAGGTCGTCGCGGAAGTCGTGGGACCGGAGGGCGTCGCGACGGAAGGCGAGCGACGGCCAGTACATCCAGTTGCCGGTGAGCAGGCTCGCCGCCAGCGGCTCCCCCTGCACCAGGCGTCGACCGCTCCCGCGCGGCATGACGAGCCGCTGCTTGACCTCGTCGACGAGGGTGCGCGACGGCTGCCCGGCGCTGTCGACGACCTGCACGCCGGGCTGGATGATCGTCGCCCCCGGCACCTCGCGGTGCGCACGGGACACCACGCGCACGTAGTTGGGGAGCAGCAGGTCGTCGCAGCCCAGCATGACGACGCGCTCGTGCTGCGCGAGCTGCGCGCACCGCCGGAAGTTGCCGGTGATGCCGAGGTTCACCTCGTTGCGCACGTACGTGACGCGCGGGTCGTCGAGGGTGGCGAACCACTCCCCGACCGCGGGGTCCGGGTACGCGTCGTCGACCACGGTGAGCACCCAGTCGTCGTCGTCCTGGGCGAGCACGCTGCGGACCGTCTCCTGCAGCATGCCGAGGTCCCCCCAGAACGGCACGAGGATCTCGAGCGGCATGACGACCTTCCGACGGCGGGGCGGGCGGGGTGCGGGGACGCGGCCCCGCGATGGGCAAGACTACGACCTCGTGACCACCCAGCCCCCGGGCGAGAGCCCCGCCGCAGCGACGATCTCGCCGCGCAGCGCGACGCTCGTCGGCCTGGCGTCGCTGGTCGGCGCCGCGTCCAGCTACGTCGTCCTGCTCGTCGCCGCACGCACGCTCGACAGGGCGGAGAACGCCGAGTTCCTCGCGTTCTGGTCGCTGCTGTTCTGGGTGTTCGGCGTGCTGGCGGGCGTCCAGAACGAGGCGACGCGGGCCGTGAGCGCGCGGGAGCGCGGCGCGGACGCGCCGGCGGGCGCGACGGGAGCGGAGAACGGGGCGCGCGTCCTGCCCGCGGGGCTGCTCGTCGGCGCCGGGGTCGCCCTGCTGCTGGCCGCGACCTCGCCGCTGTGGGGCGCCCGCGTGCTCGGCGACGCGTGGGTCTGGCTGGTGGCGGTCGTGGCCCTCGCGGGGCTCGCGTACTCCGGGCACAGCGCCGTCGCCGGCGCACTCGCCGGGCGGCGTGCCTGGACGCCGTACGCCGCGACCGTGGCCGCCGAGCCGACCGTCCGGCTCGTGCTCGTCCTCGCCGTCCTGGTGCTCGGGGCGACGACGGTCGGGCTGCAGACGGCCTCCGGCGCCGCCGCGGCCACGTGGCTGCTGCTCATCGCCACCACGCGACACGTCCGCGCCGGCGCCACCGCCCGTGCGGACGTCGACCGCGCCACGTTCCTGCGGCACGTCGGCCACACGCTCGTCGCCGGCACCGCGAGCGCCGCCCTCGTCGTCGGGTTCACCGTCCTCCTGCGCGCCACGTCCGACCCGGCCGAGTACGCCACCGCCGCGCCGTTCGTGCTCGCGATCTCCGTCACCCGCGCGCCCCTGCTCGTGCCGCTGACGGCCTACCAGGGCGTCGCCATCACGCACTTCCTCGCCCACCGTGACGAGGGCGTCGTCCGGGCGCTCTGGCCGAGCCTGCGCCTCGTCCTCGCGGGCGGCGCCGTCGCCGCGGTTGCCGCCGGGCTCCTCGGGCCGTGGGCCATGGAGCTGCTCTTCGGCGACGGGTACCGCGTGCCGGGCGGGCAGCTCGCCCTGCTCACGGCCGCCGCCGCGGGCCTCGCGGTGCTGACGCTCACGGGCGCCGCCGTGCTGGCGACCGGCCGGCACCGCGCGTTCGCGACCGGGTGGGTGCTCGCGACCGCGACGAGCGTCGCGCTGCTACTCGTCCCGCTGCCCCTCGAGGCGCGCGGCATCCTCAGCCTCGGCGTCGGGCCGCTCGTCGGCGTCGTGGCGCACGCGGTCGCCCTGCGAGGGGCGCCCTCGGCACCGGTTAAGGTCTGAGCCATGCCCATCGAACGCTCCCTGCTGGTCATCGTGCCCGCGTGGAACGAGGAGGAGACCGTCGGGGCCGTCATCACGGAGCTGCGGACGGTCGTGCCGGAGGCCGACGTCCTCGTCGTGAACGACGGGTCGACGGACCGCAGCACCGACGTCGCGCGTGCCGCGGGCGCGCGCGTGCTCGAGCTCCCCGTGAACCTCGGCGTCGGCGGCGCGATGCGCGCCGGCTACAAGTACGCCGCCCGCAACGGGTACGCGCGCACGGTGCAGCACGACGCGGACGGGCAGCACGACCCCGCCGCCATCGCGTCGCTCATGGAGACGATGGACCGCGAGGGTGCCGACGTCGTGATCGGCGCCCGGTTCGCCGGCGTCGGGTCCTACACGGTGCGCGGCCCGCGGCAGTGGTCGATGAAGATCCTCTCGACCGTCCTGTCGCGCGTGTGCCGCACGCGGCTGACGGACACCACGTCCGGGTTCAAGGCGTGCAACCGGCGCGCGATCCAGCTCTTCGCGGCCAACTACCCGGCGGAGTACCTCGGCGACACCGTGGAGTCCCTCGTCATCGGCGCGCGCGCGGGACTCACGGTCCGCCAGGTGGGCGTCGAGATGCGCGTGCGCGCGGGCGGCCGCCCGTCGCACAGCCCCGTCAAGGCCGCCGTCTTCCTGCTCCGGGCGGTGCTCGCGCTCGTCATCGCCCTCTCGCGGCCGACGGAGCCGCTCGTCGCGGAGGTGTCCCCCGCATGATCTCCGGCTACCTGTTCGCCGTCGCGCTCTGCGTGCTGCTCGTCGTCCTCGTGACGTTCCTGCTGCGCACCCGGCGCATGCGGGAGAAGTACGCCGGCGTGTGGATCACGCTCGCCGTGGCCGTCGCGGTCGTCGCCGCGTTCCCCGGGCTGGCGTTCTGGCTGGCCGACGTCGTCGGCGTCGAGGCCCCCGTCAACCTGCTCTTCGCCGTCGGCTTCCTCGTCCTGCTCGTCGTCGTCATCCAGCTGAGCACGGAGATCTCCTCGCTCGAGGAGGAGACGCGCACGCTCGCGGAGGAGATCGCGCTGCTGCGCCTCGAGGTGACGGACCTGGCCCGCGCGACGGGTGGCGCGCCGCCGGCGCCCGGTCGCGTCGCCCAGCCGGCGGCACCCGCCGCCGCACCGC
>NZ_JBFTEP010000098.1:0-13960 GCF_047229365.1 Cellulomonas pasadenensis
GGTCGCCACGGCCGCCCCTGCAGCCACGCACCGGCCGCCGCGTCGAGGTCGGGGGCGGGCGTGCGGGCGGCCGCACCGTCCGCGGAGTCGTCGTGGGCGGCCTCCCCCGTGCCGTCCCGCGCCGGCTCCGCACCGGCGGGGTCGTCGTGGGCGGCGACCCACACGCGTGCCACGCGGGCCCGGAAGCCCTCGTCGGACCGGAGCGCGTTCCACAGCGGCACGGCGCCCGTCGTCGCCCGGCGGCGGGGCGCGAAGCGGCGCACCGCCAGCAGGGCGGTCGGGACCTCGGCTGCCTCCATGCCGCCGAGCACGTCGGCGGCCGCGCGCACGAGCAGCGCGCGCAGCGCGTCGGGGACCGGCTCGTCCGTGCCCGCCGGACGTGCGCCGGCGTCGGCCGCGGCGCCGGCGTCGGGATCCGCCGGTCCGGGCGCGGGTACGGCGTCGCGGTCGGTCTCCGCCCCGCGCACGCCGTCTCCCGGACCCATCCGGCCAGCCTAGGCGGGCGCGGCGGTGCCGGGCGGTGTCGGACCCGGTCGGTACGGTCCCGCCCATGTCGAGCGTGCGCCGTCTGCGGCCCGTGTGGGCCGAGGCTCCCGGGGCCGTGCCCCCGCCCCCCGGCACCGCCGCACCCGTGGCGGTGCCCGTCCAGCCGGGGCTCGACGACCTCGGCACGCCGCTGGCCGACGTGACGTTCGTGGTCGTGGACCTCGAGACGACCGGGGGCCGCGCGGGAGAGGACGCGATCACCGAGATCGGTGCGGTCAAGGTGCGCGGCGGCGAGGTGCTGGGCGAGTTCCAGACGCTCGTCGACCCCGGCGGCCCCGTGCCGCCGTTCATCCAGGTGCTCACGGGCATCACGACGTCGATGCTCGTCGGCGCGCCGCGCATCGAGGAGGTCCTGCCGAGCTTCCTGGAGTTCGCGCGCGGCACGGTGCTGGTCGCCCACAACGCGCCCTTCGACGTCGGGTTCCTGCGGGCCGCCGCCGCGCGGTGCGAGCGCGCCTGGCCGGGTTTCCAGGTGGTCGACACCGTGCGCCTCGCGCGCCGGGTCGTCCTGCGGGACGAGGCGCCCAACCACAAGCTGTCGACGCTCGCCGCGCTGTTCCGGGCCGAGGTCACGCCGAACCACCGCGCGCTGTCCGACGCGCGTGCGACCGTCGACGTCCTGCACGCCCTGCTCGGCCGGCTCGCACCGCTCGGCGTGACGCACCTGGAGGACCTCGCGGGCGCCGCCGACCCTGTGCCGAGCGACGTCCGCCGCCGCCGCACCCTGGCCGACGGCCTGCCCGACGCGCCGGGCGTGTACCTGTTCCGCGGCCCGCGCGAGGAGGTGCTCTACGTCGGGACGTCGACGACCTCGCTGCGCAAGCGGGTCCGCAGCTACTTCACGTCGGCCGAGAAGCGCGCGCGGATGACGGAGATGGTGCGCCTCGCCGTCCGCGTCGACCCGGTGGTGTGCGCGACGCCGCTGGAGGCCCGGGTGCGCGAGCTGCGTCTCATCGCCGAGCACGCGCCGCGCTACAACCGCCGCTCCCGCGCCCCGGAGCGCATGCCGTGGGTGCGCCTCACCGACGAGGCCTACCCACGGCTGTCGGTGGTCCGCGACGTCCGCTCGGGCACCGCGCACATCGGCCCGTTCGCGTCGCAGGCGACCGCGCAGCTCGCGGTCGAGGCGCTGCACGAGACGTTCGCTGTCCGCCGGTGCACCCCGCGGCTCCCCCTGCTCCCGGCGGCGGGCGCGCACGCGTGCGTGCTCGCCGAGCTCGGGCGCTGCGGTGCGCCGTGCACCGGCGGGCAGGACGCGCCGACGTACGGAGCGGTGGCGGACGACGTCCGCGCGGCGATGACCGGCGACCCCGGCGCCGTCGTCGCGGCGCACGCCGCGCGCATCCGCACGCTCGTCGCGCAGGAACGGTTCGAGGAGGCGGCCACCGTGCGCGACCGGCTGCTCGCCTTCGCCCGCGGGGCGGCCCGCACCCAGCGGCACGCGCCGCTCGCCCGCTGCGCCGAGCTGGTCGCCGCGCGCCGCACGGACGAGGGCGGGTGGGAGCTCGTGCTGGTCCGGCACGGTCGGCTCGCCGGGACCGCCAGGGTCGACCGGCGCACCGACCCGCGGCCGGTCGTGGCGACCCTGCGGGCGACCGGCGAGCACGTCGAGCCGCCGACGGCACCCGCGACGGCGGCGCACCCCGAGGAGACCGACCTCGTGCTCGCCTGGCTCGAGCAGCCGGGCGTGCGGCTCGTCGAGATCGACGGCGAGTGGGCCTCGCCGGTGCGCTCCGCGCAGTCCGTGCGCGACGCCGTCGCGGCCGTCGCCGTCGACCTCGTGACCCCGCGCCCGCCCCTCGTCGACGACGTGCCGCCGGTGGCCGCCACGCCCGCGCGCGACGCCCGTCGCACGGCATGATGGCTGCATGCTCACCGCCATCGTGCACATCGACTGCGACGCCGCCACCATCCCCGAGGTCGCCGCGCAGATCGCCGAGATCGACGGCGTCAGCGAGGTCTACTCCGTCACCGGCGAGGTGGACCTGATCGCGCTCGTGCGGGTGCAGGAGCACGAGACGCTCGCGGACGTCATCGCCGACCGCGTCAGCAAGGTCCCCGGGGTGCTGCGGACGCAGACGTACATCGCGTTCCGCGCCTACTCGCGGCACGACCTCGAGGAGGCGTTCGCGCTCGGCCTCGAGGACTGACGCGGCGGCGACCGGCGCGCCCGGCCGTCACCCCGCGGCTGCCGCCGCCGGCACCCCGCGGCTGCCGCCGCGGTCACCCCGCGGCTGCCGCCGCCGTCACCCCGCGGCTGCCGCCGCCCAGCGCGCGAGGAGGTCCGCCGCGCGACCGTCGTCGATGGCGCGCTCCGCGATGGCGCGGCCGGCCAGCAGCCGCTCGACCAGGGAGCCCTCGGCCGTGCCGGGGCTCGTGCCGTCCGCGACGAACGCCGCGGCGGCGTTGAGCACGACCGTCTCGCGGACGGGTCCGGGCGCACCGGCGACGAGCGCCCGCACGACCTCCGCGTTCGCCGCGGCGTCACCGCCGCGCAGCTGCTCGACGGTGACGGGCTCGACGCCGACGGCCGCCCAGTCGACGACCTCCTCGCGCACCGTGCCACCGCGGACCTCCCAGAAGCGCGTCGGCCCGGTGGCCGCGACCTCGTCGAGGCCGTCGCGCTCCCCCCGGAACACCAGCGCGTCGCGCCGCCTGCCGGCGAGCACGCCGGCGACGAGCGGCGCCATCCGCAGGTCCGCCACGCCGATGGCGCTCGCCGGCGGCTGGGCGGGGTTCGTCAGCGGGCCCAGGAAGTTGAAGGCGGTGCCGATCCCGAGGTCGCGCCGCGGCACGGCCGCGTGGCGCATCGACGGGTGGAACGCCCCCGCGAAGCAGAAGGTGATGCCGACCTCGGTCGCGAGCGCGGCGACGCGCTCGAGCGGCAGGTCGAGACGGATGCCGAGGTGCTCCAGCACGTCGGCGGTCCCGGTCGACGAGGACGCCGCCCGGTTGCCGTGCTTGACCACCGTCAGACCCGCGCCGGCGACGACGATCGACGCCATGGTCGAGATGTTGACCGTGTGCAGGCGGTCGCCCCCGGTGCCGACCACGTCGACGGACCGTCCCGGCACCTCGAACCGGCGCGCGTGCGCGAGCATCGTGTCCGCGAGGCCGGCCAGCTCCTCGGCCGTCTCCCCCTTGGCGCGCAGCGCGACGAGGAAGCCCGCCACCTGCGAGGGCGAGGCCTGGCCCCGCATGATGCGGTCCATCGCCCAGGCGGTGTCCGCGCTCCCCAGGTCGTCGCCGCGCACGAGCGACGTCAGCAGGTCGGGCCAGGTCGTCGCCACGCTCATCGGGTCGCGCTGCCGGCGCGGACGAGCTGCGCGACGGCGTCGTGCAGCACCACCGGGTCCAGCGGGCGGCTGACGACGGCGTCGGCGTTCGACCACGACGCGAGCCATGCGTCCTGCGGGCGCCCCGTGAGCACGAGGACCGGCGGGCAGCGGTACACCTCGTCCTTGAGCTGGCGCGCGAGACCCATGCCGCCGACCTTGTCGGCCTCCCCGTCGAGCACCAGCAGGTCGAGCCCGCCGGCCTCCGTGGCGGCGATCGCCGCGGCGGCCGTGGCCACCTCGACCCACTCGATGTCGGGCTCGCCGCGGCCCAACCGCCGGCCGACGGCCAGCCGCACCTGGTCGCGCGCGTCGACGTGGTCGCTGTACAGCAGGATGCGCGGCCCCCGCGTCTCACGGCCCGGGTCTGCGGTGCTCATGGCTGGCCCCTTCACTCGTCGTCGACGTGGTCCTGGAGGATCTTGGCACGAGCCCGTGCGCGCGCGTGGGCGCTCCGCCGCGGGCGGAGCGGAGCGGTCGACCGCCACGACGGCGTGCGGCCCCGGCGCCCGGGCACCGCCGCGCGAGGTGACGGTGTGACATATACCCACCCGCCGTACCGGGCCCTGCGACCCACGCACGCGCGTCGTCGGCCATAATGGCGTGGTGTCGACCGCAACGGCTGCCTCGCGCCCCGCGCCCCACGTGACCGTGAACCGCCCGAACCCGGTGTCGGTGGGCACGATCGTGTGGCTGGCCAGCGAGCTCATGTTCTTCGCCGGCCTCTTCGCGATGTACTTCACCATCCGTCAGGCCGTGCCCGAGGAGTTCGCCCTCCAGACGGAGAAGCTGAACCTCCCGTTCGCCTTCGCGAACACGACGATCCTGGTGCTGTCGTCGGTGACGTGCCAGATGGGCGTGTGGGCGGCCGAGCGGCTGCAGCCGCAGCGGACGGGCTCGCTGCTCCAGTTCTGGCGCTGGGGCATGAACGAGTGGATCACCCTGACGTACGTCATGGGCGCGATCTTCATCGGCGGCCAGATCTACGAGTACGCCGAGCTCGTGCACGAGGGACTGACGATCTCGTCCTCCCCGTACGGCTCCGTCTTCTACATGACGACCGGCTTCCACGGCCTGCACGTCGTCGGCGGCCTCCTGGCCTTCCTGTTCCTGCTCGGCCGCTCGTTCAGCGCGAAGCGGTTCACGCAGCACGAGGAGACGACCGCGATCGTCACCTCGTACTACTGGCACTTCGTCGACGTGGTCTGGATCGCGCTCTTCGCGGTCATCTACCTGGTCCGATGACGACGGCGGCGCCCGCGCCGCCACCGCCCCACCCGCACATCCCCCGACAGCGAGACGAGGACCGATCCGTGAAGGCACTCGCAGCCCGCAGGCACGACCGGCGCGCGCCGGTGGTGCTCCTCCTGCTGGCGCTGCTGCTCACCGGCGCCCTGTACGCCGTGCTGGCGCCGACCACCGCCGACGCCGCCGCCCCGACGGCGACCGCCGACCAGGTCGAGCTCGGTGAGAAGCTGTTCCAGGCCAACTGCGCGACCTGCCACGGGCCGGACGCGACCGGCACGGACGAGTACCCGTCCCTCGTGGGCGTCGGTGCCGCCGCCGTCGACTTCCAGGTCGGGACCGGGCGCATGCCCGCGCAGATGAACGGCCCGCAGATCCAGGCGAAGCCGGTGCAGTTCGACCAGGACCAGATCGCCGCGCTGGCCGCGTACGTCGCGTCCCTCGGCCCGGGCCCGTCCGTGCCGACGGCCGACCAGGTGGACCCCGCCCAGGGCGACCCGGCGAACGGCCTCGACCTGTTCCGCACCAACTGCGCGATGTGCCACAACGCGGTCGGCGCCGGCGGCGCCCTCTCGCAGGGCAAGTACGCGCCGAACCTCTGGGGCACGACCCCCACGCACGTCTACGAGGCCATGGTGACGGGCCCCCAGTCGATGCCCGTGTTCAACGACGCCACCCTCACGCCGGACGAGAAGCGCGACATCATCGCCTTCCTCGAGCTGCAGGGCGAGGGCTCGCCCGGTGGCATCGACCTCGGCAGCCTCGGCCCGGTCAGCGAGGGCCTCTGGGCCTGGATCGTCGGCATGGGCCTTCTCATCGGCGCAGCAGTCTGGATCGGAGCGAGGTCCTCGTGAGCATGACCCACGACCACGGCCACGACGGCGGGCACGACGCCTCCGCCGACTTCGCGGGGACCGACGTCGTCCTGCGCGAGGGCGACACGTCGGCCGCGAAGTTCGAGAACCCCGGCTTCGGCCCGCACCGCCCCCGCAAGGGCGACGTCGACCCGGCGGCGAACAAGAAGGCGGAGCGCCAGGTCGTCGCGCTCTTCGCGATCTCGGTGATCGGTGCGATCGGCTTCGTCGTCGCGTACTTCGCCCTCCGCCCCGAGGGCACCGTCGAGTCGATCCGCGCGTCGAACCTCGCGCTCGGACTGGGCCTGACGCTCTCCCTGCTCGGCATCGGTCTCGCGGCGGTCCACTGGGCCAAGACGCTGATGAACGACCACGAGAAGTTCGAGCACCGGCACGCCCAGCGCAGCACCGACACGGTGCGCGCCGAGGCCGTGCAGGCGCTCAAGGACGGCGCCGAGGACTCGGCCATCGGGCGCCGGGGCGTGCTCAAGGGCGCGCTCGTGTCGTCGCTCGCGCTCTTCCCGCTCACCATCGCGCTGCCGCTCATCGGTGAGGTCGGCGAGGACTGGAACATCAACAAGTTCAAGCGCACCCTCTGGGCGCGCGGCCGCAAGCTGACGCTCGACCCGACCGGCCGCCCCATCAGGGCCGCGGACGTCACCATCGGCTCGGTCGTGCACGTCATCCCCGAGGGTCTCGAGGACGCCGAGGCGCCGCTGGACGAGAAGGCCAAGGCCGTCGTCCTGCTCATCCGTCTCGACCCGCGCGACATCGTCTCCGAGCAGGGCGAGGGCTGGTCGTACGACGGCATCGTCGCGTACTCGAAGATCTGCACCCACGTGGGCTGCCCCGTGGCCCTCTACGAGCAGCAGACCCACCACCTGCTGTGCCCGTGCCACCAGAGCACGTTCGACGTGGCCGACGGCTGCAAGGTCGTCTTCGGTCCCGCCTCTCGGCCGCTGCCTCAGCTGCCGATCACCGTCGACGACGAGGGCTACCTGGTCGCGCAGAGCGACTTCCACGAGCCCGTCGGTCCGAGCTTCTGGGAGCGACTGCGATGAGCACCACCACCACCGCCCCCTCGCGCGGCGCACGCGCCGCCGCGGGCACCGCGGACTACCTCGACCAGCGCACCGGCATCGGTACCGCGGTCAAGGAGTTCGCGCGCAAGATCTTCCCCGACCACTGGTCGTTCCTGCTGGGCGAGATCGCCCTGTACAGCTTCATCACGCTGCTGATCTCCGGCGTGTTCCTGACGATGTTCTTCGTCCCGAGCATGACCGAGGTGCACTACGAGGGCCCCTGGCCCGAGCTGCACGGCGTGCAGATGTCGGAGGCGTTCGAGTCGACGCTGCGGCTCTCGTTCGAGGTCAGCGGCGGGCTGCTCATGCGGCAGATCCACCACTGGGCGGCGCTGATCTTCGTCGCGTCGATCGTCACGCACATGATGCGCGTCTTCTTCACCGGCGCCTTCCGCAAGCCGCGTGAGCTCAACTGGCTCGTCGGCTTCGTCCTGCTGATCCTCAGCCTCGCGGCCGGCTTCTCGGGCTACTCGCTCCCCGACGACGTGCTCTCCGGCAACGGCCTGCGCATCACGGACGGCGTGGTCCGATCCATCCCGATCATCGGGAGCTACCTGTCGTACTTCATCTTCGGCGGCGAGTTCCCCGGGCACGACATCATCCCGCGCCTGTTCACCGTGCACATCCTGCTGGTGCCGGGCCTCATCCTCGCGCTCATCGGCCTGCACCTGTTCTTCGTCGTGCTGCACAAGCACACGCAGTACCCGGGCTCCGGCCGCACGAACGCGAACGTCGTGGGCTACCCGCTCTTCCCGATCTACGTGGCGAAGGCCGGCGGCTACTTCTTCATCGTCTTCGGCATCATCGCGCTGATGGGCGCGACCATGTCGATCAACCCGGTGTGGAACTACGGCCCGTACGACCCCTCCCCCGTCTCGGCCGGTGCCCAGCCGGACTGGTACATGCTCTTCCTCGAGGGGTCGCTGCGGCTCATGCCCGGCGGTGGCACCGAGTTCGTCATCGGTGGCGAGAACGGGTTCACGATCTCCCTCAACGTCCTGATCCCGGCGGTCGTGGTGCCCGGCGTGCTGTTCACGCTGCTGGCGCTCTACCCGTTCGTCGAGGCGGCGGCCACGGGCGACAAGCGCGAGCACCACGTGCTCGACCGCCCGCGCAACCGCCCGTTCCGCACGGCGTTCGGCGTCTCGCTCCTCACGGCGTTCTTCATCCTCGTGCTGGCCGGGTCGAACGACCTCATCGCGACGCACTTCCAGCTGTCGATCAACGACATCACGTGGGTCTTCCGGTTCCTGTTCTTCCTCGGCCCGTGGGCGGCGTTCGTCATCACGAAGCGCATCTGCCTCGGGCTGCAGCGCAAGGACCGCGAGCTCGTCCTCCACGGCCACGAGACCGGGCAGATCGTGCGGTTCGCCTCCGGCGAGTACATCGAGGTCCACAAGCCCCTCGACGCGCACGAGCGCTGGCTGCGCGTGCAGCACGACGCGATCCGCCCCCTCGAGATCGAGCCGGCCGAGGACTCCCGCGGCGTGCGTCGCACGGGGTACCGGCGCGACAAGCTGCGCCAGCGCCTCTCGCGCATGTTCTACGAGGACCGCGTCGAGCCGGTCACGCCGGCCGAGCTGTCCGCGGCGCACTCCCACGGCGAGCACGACTCGCTGGGGTCCGTGCACCAGGAGCACGCAGAGATCTCGAGCGCCGGCGTCCCTGCCGGCGACCCGGCTCCCACCGGCGGCGGCACGCACCTCGTCGCACCGGTGGACGACAGCGCCGACGACGCGCGGAAGAAGTGATCCCGCGCGAGAGTTGACGAGGTCGGACACGCCGTTCGCGGTGCCCCCCTGCTCCGGCAGGGGGGCACCGCGTCGGCGTTCCAGGACGCCGCAGCACGCGGCTGCGGCCCGACGCAGGAAGGCAACAGATGGCTGACTACACGCTTCCGGACCTGCCCTACGACTACGCGGCGCTCGAGCCGCACATCTCCGGCCGGATCATGGAGCTGCACCACGACAAGCACCACGCCACCTACGTCGCCGGCGCCAACACGGCGCTGGAGAAGCTCGCCGCGGCGCGCGAGGCCGACGACCTCGCGGCGGTGAACCTGCACGAGAAGAACCTCGCGTTCAACCTCGGCGGGCACGTCAACCACTCCGTCTTCTGGCAGAACCTCTCCCCCGAGGGCGGTGACCGCCCCACCGGTGAGCTCGCCGCGGCGATCGACGAGTTCTTCGGCTCGTTCGACGCGTTCCAGAAGCACTTCGCCGCCAACGCGGTCGGCATCCAGGGCTCCGGCTGGTCCGTGCTCGCGTGGGACTCCGTCGGCCAGAAGCTGGCGATCTTCCAGCTGTACGACCAGCAGAGCAACTTCCCCCTCGGCGTGGTCCCCGTGGTCATGCTCGACATGTGGGAGCACGCGTTCTACCTCGACTACGTCAACGTCAAGGCGGACTACGTCAAGGCGTGGTGGAACGTCGTCAGCTGGGCCGACGCCGAGCAGCGCTTCACGCGCGCGCGCACGCAGACGGCCGGCCTGATCGTCCCGACGGTCTGACACCGGGCACGCACTCCGCCGCGACGGCCGCGTCCCCTCCTGGGGGACGCGGCCGTCGTCGTCCGTGCCGGCGGCCCCTGGGCCGCCTGACGCGCTCCCCAACGGCCGACCTCGCGGGTCTCCCCGAGCCCGGTCCCCTGCCAGGCCGACCGGCGCGGCGCGCCTCGTCGACCGACCCGCGGCCCTCGGTGCGGGCATGAACACGCCCGCCCCGCCACACGCACCGCCTCCCCGGGTCTTTTCCTCCCGGGACGCACGAACGGCCCGCCACGTGCTCGTGGCGGGCCGTCCTGCGGTACGTCAGTGGGCGTGCTGCCCGCGGGAGAACTCGAAGACCCAGCCCACGAGCCCGATGGCGCCGAGCGCCACCGCGGGAGCCATGAGCCACCAGCCCACGGCCATCGCGAGGAACGCGACGGACGCCGCCAGGCCGATCACGAGGGGCCACCAGCTCCAGGGGCTGAAGACGCCCTGGTTGCCGGCGCCCTGCTCGATCTCGCCGAGCTCGTCGTCCTCGGGGCGGGCGTCGATGCGCCGCGCCAGCAGGGCCAGGTAGCCGCCGATCATGCCGACGAGGCCACCGACGAGCGGGATCCCGACCGTGCCGACCGCCTCGCCGCCGCTCCAGAAGGCGTAGATGAGGCCGACCGGGACGAAGAACATGACGCCGTAGAGGAACAGCCGTGCCTCGAACTTCATCGCTCGTCCTCCCGCCGCTGCTGGATGTCCTCGGTGCTGTCCTCGACGACCGTGCTGGACGACCGGTGCTGCTCACCGCCGCCGTTCGCGACGCGGTCCTCGGCGAGCTCGCGCTCGCCCCTGCGGTCCGACGTCCAGTCGAGCGGGCCCGGGTCGTCCGGCTGGACCTGGTCCATCGCCGCGACCTCGGGGTGGTGCAGGTCGAACGCAGGGCGCTCCGAGCGGATCCGCGGCAGCGACGTGAAGTTGTGCCGCGGCGGCGGGCAGCTGGTGGCCCACTCGAGCGAGCCGCCGTAGCCCCACGGGTCGTCGACGGTGACCTTGGGCGCGTTGCGCCACGTGACGTACACGTTCCACAGGAACGGCAGCGTGGACGCCGCGAGGATGACCGAGCCGACCGTGGACAGCTGGTTCATCCACGTGAACCCGTCCGCCGGCGAGTAGTCGGCGTAGCGGCGCGGCATGCCGACGACACCGAGCCAGTGCTGCACGAGGAACGTCATGTGGAACCCGACGAACAGCAGCCAGAAGTGGATCTTGCCGAGGCGCTCGTCGAGCATCCGGCCCGTGAACTTCGGCCACCAGAAGTAGAAGCCGGCGAACATCGCGAACACGACCGTGCCGAAGACGACGTAGTGGAAGTGCGCCACGACGAAGTACGTGTCGGACAGGTGGAAGTCGAGCGCAGGGCTGGACAGGATGATGCCCGTCAGACCGCCGAAGAGGAACGTCACGAGGAAGCCGATCGACCACAGCATCGGCGTCTCGAACGTGAGCTTGCCGCGCCACATCGTGCCGATCCAGTTGAAGAACTTCACACCGGTCGGGACGGCGATCAGCATCGTCATGAACGAGAAGAACGGCAGCAGGACCGAACCCGTCACGTACATGTGGTGGGCCCACACGGTCACGGAGAGCGCGGCGATCGCGATCGTCGCGTACACGAGGCCCTTGTAGCCGAAGATCGGCTTGCGGCTGAACACCGGCAGGATCTCGGTGACGATGCCGAAGAACGGCAGCGCGATGATGTAGACCTCGGGGTGCCCGAAGAACCAGAACAGGTGCTGCCAGAGCAGCGCGCCGCCGTTCTCCGGGTTGAAGATCTGCGCGTCGAGGCGCCGGTCGGCACCGAGCGCGAAGAGGGCCGCGGCGAGCGGCGGGAACGCCATGAGCACGAGCAGCGACGTCACCAGGATGTTCCAGGTGAAGATCGGCATCCGGAACATGGTCATGCCCGGCGCGCGCATCGTGACGATCGTGGTGATGAAGTTGACCGCGCCGAGGATCGTCCCGAAACCGGTCAGCGCGAGGCCGAAGACCCACAGGTCACCGCCGAGCCCCGGCGAGTACACGGTGCTCGACAGCGGCGTGTACGCGAACCACCCGAACGACGCCGCGCCCTGCGGGGTGAGGAAGCCGCCCGCGGCGATCAGGCCGCCGAACAGGTACAGCCAGTACGCGAACATGTTGAGCCGCGGGAACGCCACGTCGGGCGCGCCGATCTGCAGCGGCATGACGATGTTGGCGAAGCCGGCGAACAGGGGCGTCGCGAACAGCAGCAGCATGATCGTGCCGTGCATCGTGAATGCCTGGTTGTACTGCTCCTTGGACTGGAACAGGTCCATGCCCGGCGTGAACAGCTCGGCTCGGATGAGCAGCGCGAGGATGCCGCCGATCGCGAACCACACGAACGACGTGATCAGGTACATGTACCCGATCGTCTTGTGGTCGGTCGACGTGACCCACCGGATGACCGTGCGACCCAGCGTCTGGCGCTGCGGCGCCAGTCCCGGGATGCGCTCTGCCTGGGCGACCATCAGTTCTCGTCCTCCCCTGCGACCTCGTGGAGGTCCTGCTGACGGCTGTACTCCAGGCCGAGGATGCCGGTCTGGCCCTTCTCCCGGAGCTCCTCGATGTGCGCCTCGTACTCCTCCTGCGAGACGACGGCGACGTTGAAGAGCATCGACGAGTGCTCCTCGCCGCACAGCTCGGCGCACTTGCCGCGGTAGAAGCCCTCACGCGTCGGCGTCACCTGGAACTGGTTCGTCACGCCGGGGATCATGTCCATCTTGTAGAGGAACTCGGGCACCCAGAACGAGTGGTTGACGTCCCGCGCCTCGAGCGTGAACTCCACGCGCTGGTCGACGGGCAGGTACAGCGTCACCTGGCGGTCGAGGGCCTCGGGGTCCGTCCCGACCTCCCGCGCGTGCTGCCCGGTCTCGTAGACGTCCTCGTCGAGGTAGTTGAAGTCCCAGCTCCACTGCTTGCCGACGACCTGGATGTTGACGTCGGGCTCCGCCGTCGTGTCCTGCATCGCCATGGTGTCGCGGTTCGTGTAGTAGAACAGCACGCCCACCATGATCACGGGCAGCACGATGTACATGACCTCGAGCGGCACGTGGTAGCGCAGCTGCACGGGGAGCGTGTCGTCGTCCTTGCGCTTCCGGTAGACGGCGACGCACCAGAGGATCAGCCCCCAGGTGATGATGCCGACCAGCAGGGCGGCGATCCAGGAGCCGACCCACAGGGAGACGACGCGACCGGTCTGGTCGGTGACCTCCTGGTCGGAGTCACCGGGGAGCCAGCCACGCTGGACCGTCTCGGAGCAGCCGCTGAGCACCAGCACGGTGACCGAGGCCAGCAGGGCCGCGATCACGCGCCGGGCGCGGCGGGGGGAATCCGGGTGCACGGGGGGCCTTCCACTCGCGTCCCTGCGGACCGCGCCCAG
This sequence comes from Cellulomonas pasadenensis, assembly GCF_047229365.1. Taxonomy (NCBI): domain Bacteria; kingdom Bacillati; phylum Actinomycetota; class Actinomycetes; order Micrococcales; family Cellulomonadaceae; genus Cellulomonas; species Cellulomonas pasadenensis. The sequence goes on from NZ_JBFTEP010000098.1 coordinate 12,999, forward strand.
GGACGGGCGCGCGGTCGTGCGGGACCTTCGTCCTCGACCCGAGCAGCCTAGCGCGCCCGTGAGCGCCGGACGTGCTGCGGCGCTCCTTTGGCGACGCGGTGTCAGCACCGTCACACACGGTCGTGCACGCTCGCGCCGTGCACGCACGGACCGCGCCCGTCCGCCGCGCACTACCGTGCCGGTGTGCCCGCGCCCGCCTCCCCCGCCCGTGCCGTCCTCGACGTGGCCGGCCACGCCCCGCTGCGTCCCGCGGCGCGCACCGCGCTGCTCGAGGCGTTCGACCAGGGCTGGGCGGACCCCCGCAGGCTGTTCGCGGAGGCCCGGCGTGCGCGCCTGCTGCTCGACGGCGCGCGCGAGGCCGTCGCCGGCGTCGTCGGGGCGCGCACCGAGGAGGTCGACCTGCTGCCCACCCGCACGGCGGCGCTGCACGCGGCCGTGCGGTCGGTCGCCCGCGGCCGGCGACGGCTCGGGGCGGACGTCGTCGTCGGCGCCGTCGAGCGCGCCGCCGTGCACGCCGCCGCGGCGTTCGTGGCGCAGCGCGGCGACGGCGCCGTCACCACGGTGCCGGCCGACCGGCTCGGCCGGGTGGACGCCGGCGCCCTGGCGGCAGCGGTGGGGCCGCGCACCGTGCTGGCGGCGCTGCAGCACGCGAACGGCGAGGTGGGGACGCTGCAGCCCGTCGCGGCGGCGCACGACGCGCTGCGCCGTGCCGGGGTGCCGCTGCTCGTCGACGCGAGCGCGAGCCTCGGCCACGTCGCGGTGGGGCCGGCCTGGGACCTGCTGGCGGGCGACGCCGGCGACTGGGGCGGCCCGCCGCTCGGCGTCCTCGTCACGCGCACGGGCGTGCGGCGCTCCCCCGACTGGCCCGAGGACGAGGACCGGTGGTCCCCCGGCGGCGTCGCCGTCCCGCTCGCGCTGGCCGCGGCGGTGGCGCTGCAGGACGCCGTCGCACGGCGCGACGC
>NZ_JBFTEP010000099.1:0-13931 GCF_047229365.1 Cellulomonas pasadenensis
AACTCTCATGTCTTCATCCGAGATTGTCTTATGAGTGTCGTGTGTGCGTTTTTTTTTATAATACACCGCCCGGGCGCGTGCGGCGCGGGCCGCGCGGCACGCCGTCCCGGCGACGCGGCGGTGGGGCCGCGTGGGCGCCCGCACCTACAGTGGTCACGTGCCCGCCCCGACCGCTGTCCCCGACACGACCGTCGAGGCCGACGAGGCCACCGGCCTCGCGGACGCCTGGGTGACCATCGTGTGGAACGACCCGGTGAACCTGATGTCGTACGTCACGTACGTCTTCCAGACGTACTTCCGCTTCCCGCGGGAGAAGGCCGAACGGCTCATGCGGCAGGTGCACCAGGAGGGCCGCGCCGTCGTGTCCACGGGCAACCGGGAGGCGATGGAGGTCGACGTGCAGGCGATGCACGGGTACGGCCTGTGGGCGACGCTGCAGCGCGGGGGCGAGTGATGCGCGCGTTCCGCCGGCAGAAGGGCCGGTACGTCGCCCGCATGGACGCCGGCGAGCGAGCCGTCGTCGCGTCCGTCGTCGCGGACGTCGCCGAGCTGCTGGGCGCCGGGCGCTTCGAGGACGGCGTCCCGGCGGCCGGACCCGGCCCGCACGCGGCCGCCGGCCCCGCCGACGGCGCCCCGGCGGGTCCGTGGACCGTCCGCACCGCGCCGCTGCCGCCGCCCGACGACCCCGCGGTGCGTCGCCTCCTGCCGGACGCCTCGCGCGACGACGCCGAGGTCGCGCAGGAGTTCCGCCGCCTCACCGAGGACGACCTGCGCGCGCGCAAGGTCGCCCGGCTGCGGTGCCTGTGGACCGCGCTCGTGCACGGGGAGCCCGGGTGGCCGGACGACGCGTTCGTCGTCGCGCCCTCCTCCGCGGACGACGTCGCCGCGACCCTCACCGACCTGCGCCTCGTCCTCGCCGACCGGCTCGAGATCCGCACCGACGCCGACTCGGAGGCGCTCTACGACGGCCTCGCCGGCGCTGCCGAGGACGACGTGCGCGCGTACCTGGGGTCGGTGTACGGAGCGCTGTCCTGGCTCCAGGAGTCGCTGCTCGCTGTGATGCTCGCCGCACACGACGAGCGTCGGCCGGGCCGCGGACGCTCCGACGACTAGTCTCGGCAGGGTGAACGACGCCCCCATCGGCATCTTCGACTCCGGCGTGGGCGGGCTCACGGTCGCACGCGCGGTGCTCGACCAGCTGCCGACGGAGTCGACCCTGTACATCGGCGACACCCTCAACGGTCCCTACGGACCGAAGCCGCTCGCGGCGGTCCGCGCGCACGCGCTCGAGATCATGGACGACCTCATCGACGCGGGCGTCAAGATGCTCGTCATCGCGTGCAACAGCGCGTCGTCGGCGGTGCTGCGCGACGCGCGCGAGCGCTACACGCTGCGCCGCGGGCTGCCGGTCGTCGAGGTGATCCTGCCGGCGGCGCGCCGGGCGGTCGCCGCGACGCGCAACGGCCGGATCGGCGTCATCGGGACGCGCGCGACCATCGACTCCCGGTCGTACGACGACGCGTTCGCCGTCGCGCGCGTCGAGCTGACGTCGCAGGCGTGCCCGCGCTTCGTGCAGCTCGTCGAGGCCGGCGTCACGTCCGGTCCCGAGGTCCTCGACGTGGCGCACGAGTACCTCGACCCCGTGCGGGCGGCAGGGGTCGACACGCTCGTCCTCGGCTGCACGCACTACCCGCTGCTGACGGGCGCGATCTCCTACGTCATGGGCGACGACGTCACGCTCGTCTCGAGCGCGGAGGAGACGGCCAAGGACGTGTACCGCCAGCTCGTCGCGCACGACCTCGAGCGGGACCCGGCGGCCGGCCCGCCGACGCACCGCTTCCTCGCCACGGGCGACCCCGTGTCCTTCACGACGCTCGCCCGCCGGTTCCTCGGCCCGGAGGTCGACGCCGTCGAGCCGCGCGTCGCCCTGCGGGGGGCGCTGCGATGAGGCTCGTCGTGATCGGCTGCGCCGGCTCGTTCCCCGGGCCGGACTCCGCCGCGTCGTCCTACCTCGTGCAGGCGGACGACGCCGACGGCCGGACGTGGTCGGTCGTGCTCGACCTGGGCAACGGCGCGCTCGGGCCCTTGCAGCGCTACGGCGACCCGGCGGCGCTGGACGCGGTGGCGCTGTCGCACCTGCACGCCGACCACGTCGCCGACATGGCCGTGCTCGGCGTCCTGCGCCGCTACCGGCCGGACGGTGCGCTGCCGCCGCTGCGCGTGCTCGGGCCCGCCGGCACCGTCGACCGCCTCGCGCAGCTGTCGGGCAAGGACCCGGCGACGCACACCGGCGAGCAGTTCGCCGTCGAGACGTGGGAGCCGGGCCGGACCGTGACGGTCGGGCCGCTGACGCTCGAGCCCGTGCCGGTCGTCCACCCCATACCGGCGTTCGGCGTGCGGGTCTCGGGCCCGTCCGAGGACGACCCCGCCCGCACCGTCACGCTCGCCTACAGCGGCGACACCGACTCCTGCCCGGGCCTCGACGCGCTCGCCGCCGACGCCGACCTGCTGCTCGCCGAGGCCGCCTACGTCGAGGGTCGCGACGACCACCTGCGCGGCGTGCACCTGACGGGCCGCCGCGCCGGCGAGGCGGCCGCCCGTGGCCGGTCGCGACGCCTGGTCCTCACGCACGTGCCCGCCTGGAACGACCCGCGGACCGCCCTCGCCGAGGCCCGCTCCGTGTACGACGGCGAGACGACCCTCGCCCACCCGGGCCTCACGATCCCCCTCTGACCCCGCCCACCCCCGCCCCACCCGACCCACCCACCCGCAGCACCACGCCGAGTGCGGTACCTCCCACCGAGTGCGGCAGGTCCCGCCGAGTGCGGTAGGTGCACCACCCGCGCTCGGTGCGACGTGCCGCACTCGGCGTGGTCGGCGTGGCGCGCGTGGTCGTGTTGGCCGTCCGGGGGTGTGGACGACGGCCCGTGCGCTCCCGTGCCGGCTGGCACGGTGCACCCGTGGACGAGGACGCGGTGACGACGGTGCTCGGCGGGCGAGGTGTGCTGGACGCACGGGCCGGTGAGGCTCGTGGGCGACCGCCGTGGCGCGACGCGCGTCTGCACCGGGTCCGGCGCGGCGCGTACGCGACCGCGGACGCGTGGGAGGCGTGGGGTCCGGACGACCGCGCGCGCGTGCGCGCGACCGCCGTCGCAGCGGCGGCGCGGTGGCCACCGCTCTTCTCGCACCGGTCGGCGGCAGCCGTCCACGGGCTGCCGGTCGTCGGGTGGCCGGACAACCGCGTGCACGTCACGACCGGCCCGTCACCCGGCGGACGCTCGCACGGTGACGTCGCGCGGCACACGACCGCGGCGCCGCCGGACGTCCTCGTCGTCGGAGGGCTGCACGTCACCACCGTCGCACGGACGGTGGTCGACCTCGCCCGGCACGGCGGCGTGCTGCCGGCCGTCGTGGCCGGCGACCACGCGCTGCGGACCGGTGCGACGTCGGTGCACGAGATCGAGGACGAGGTGGCGCGCCTGCCACCCGGTACGCGTGGCGTCCGGCGCGCCCGGACCGCCGCCGTGCTGCTGGACGAGCGCGCCGAGTCACCGGGGGAGTCGCTGAGCCGTGTCCGGATGGCGGAGAGCGGCCTGGCGGCGCCCGTCCTGCAGCACGTCGTCGTCGACGCCCACGGCGTGGTCGCGCGCGTGGACTTCTGGTGGCCGCGGTGCCGCGTCGTCGGCGAGTTCGACGGCCGCGTGAAGTACCGGTCCGGCGTCGTGCCGGGGACCCGCGACGGCGTGGACCCCGCGGACGTCGTCTGGCGCGAGAAGCTGCGGGAGGACCGCATCCGCGCGACCGGCGCGACGGTCGTGCGCTGGACGTGGGACGAGGCGTGGTCGGGACGCGCCATGACCGACCGCCTCCGCGCCGCGGGTGTGCCGGGCTGACGCGCACGCACGCCGGCCGGCCGAGACGTCCGACCGCCGAGTGCGGCAGCTCTCGCCGAGTGCGGCGGGTGCAACCGCCGCGCTCGGTGCGAGCTACCGCAGTCGGCGGGAGGGGTGGGAGAGGCGTCGGGAGGGGCGCGGGGAGGGGGGCGCGGGGTGGACGGGGGACGGGGTGGGTGGGGTGGGCACGTAGGGTCGGGGCATGGGTGCTTCGACCTCTGACGTCTCCGTGCGCGCCGACGGGCGGCGCGCCGACCAGCTGCGGCCCGTCACCATCACGCGGCGCTTCCTCGACGCCGGCGAGGGCAGCGTCCTCGTCGAGTTCGGTGGGACGAAGGTGCTGTGCGTCGCCTCGTTCACCGAGGGGGTGCCGCGCTGGCGCAAGGGCTCCGGCGAGGGCTGGGTGACCGCCGAGTACGCGATGCTGCCGCGCGCGACGAGCAGCCGGTCGGACCGCGAGTCGGTCAAGGGGCGCGTCGGCGGGCGGACGCACGAGATCTCGCGTCTGGTCGGCCGGTCGCTGCGCGCCGTCATCGACGTCGCCGCCCTGGGCGAGAACACGATCGTGCTCGACTGCGACGTCCTGCAGGCGGACGGCGGCACGCGCACGGCCGCCATCACGGGTGCGTACGTCGCCCTCGCCGACGCGGTCGCGTGGGCGCAGCGCAAGCGCCTCGTGAAGCCGGGCCGGCAGGTGCTGCGCGACTCGGTCGCGGCGGTCAGCGTCGGCGTCGTCGGCGGACGGCCCGTGCTCGACCTGCCGTACGAGGAGGACGTGCGCGCCGAGACCGACATGAACGTCGTCGTCACCGGGTCCGGCACGTTCGTCGAGGTGCAGGGCACCGCGGAGCACGCGCCGTTCGACCGCGCGGAGCTCGACGCGCTGCTGGACCTCGCGCTCGCGGGCACGGCCGAGCTCACGCGCCTGCAGCAGGCGGCGCTCGCCGCCGACCCGTCGGACGGCTCCGCCACGCGCGCCGGCGCCGCACCCGCCCCGGCCGCGCCCGCCGCCGCGACCGCCCCGGGGACCACGGCGTGAGCGTCCCCCCCGGTGCGCGTCTCGTCCTCGCGACGCACAACCAGCACAAGGTCGGCGAGCTGCGGGCCATCCTCGCGCCGGCCCTGCCGGGGCTCGCGCCGGAGGCCGTCGTCGGCGCGCGTGACGTGCAGGCGCCCGAGCCCGTCGAGGACGGCGTGACGTTCGCCGAGAACGCCCTCATCAAGGCCCGCGCCCTCGCGGCGCACACCGGCCTGCCGGCGGTCGCGGACGACTCGGGCCTCGCGGTCGACGTGCTCGGCGGCGCGCCGGGCATCTTCTCGGCCCGCTGGTCGGGGCGGCACGGCGACGACGCCGCGAACCTCGCGCTGCTCCTCGCCCAGCTCGCCGACGTGCGCCCCGAGCACCGCCGCGCGCGCTTCGTGTGCGCCGCTGCGCTCGTCACGCCCGACGGGACGGAGCACGTCGAGCTCGGGACCCTCGAGGGCACGCTCGCGACGGCGCCCCTCGGTGCGGGCGGGTTCGGCTACGACCCCGTGCTCGTCCCGCTGGGGGACACCCGCACGTGCGCCGAGCTGACGCCGGAGGAGAAGAACGCGATCAGCCACCGCGGGCAGGCGTTCCGCGCGCTCGTGCCCGTCCTCGTCGCGGCGCTCGGCTCGTCCGGAGGAGCGCCGCGCGCATGACCGGACCCGTCCCGGGACCCGCGGGACGCCCCGGCGACGTGCAGCTCGTCGCCGAGGGCGTCACGTTCGGCTACCCGGGCCGGCCCGTCCTCGACGCGCTGGACCTCACCGTGTCGCCCGGCGACCGCATCGGGCTCGTCGGCGAGAACGGGGCCGGCAAGTCGACGCTGCTCGCGGTGCTCGCCGGGCGGCTGGTGCCCCAGCAGGGGCGCGTGCGCCGGCACGGCTCGCTGGCGGTCGTGGAGCAGGACCTCGACGTGCGCCCGGGCGAGACGATCGGCACGCTCGTCGACGCGACCCTCGCGGCCGCGCGCCGGGCGGCGGACGAGCTGCAGGCGGCCATCGACGCGTTCGACCACGACGGCGGAGACGTCACGTGGCTGTCGGCGGCGATCGCGCGGTACGAGCACCTCGCGGCGTGGGACGTGGACCGCCGGGTCGACGAGGCTCTCGCCCGCTTCGGCGCGCCGCGCGACCGGGAGCGCCGGCTCGACGCCCTCAGCGTCGGCGAGCGGTACCGCGTGCGCCTGGCGTGCCGCGTCGCGGAGCGTGCCGACCTGCTGCTGCTCGACGAGCCGACGAACCACCTCGACGTCGCCGGCATCGAGCACCTGACCGACCGGCTGCGCGGCTGGCAGGGCGGGCTGGTCATCGTGACGCACGACCGCCGGCTGCTCGACGACGTCATGACCGGCATCCTCGACATGGACCCGTCGATGGACGGGCGCCCCGTGCTGTACGGCGCGGCGCGGTACGCCGACTACCGGTTCGCGCGCGACCAGATGCTGCGCCGCTGGCGCGCCCGCTACCGCGCCGAGCGCAAGCGGGCCGCCGTGCTGGCGGCCCGGCTCGACGCGTCGTACGAGGGGCTGTCCGACGAGTGGCGCCCGCCGAAGGGCTCGCAGAAGCACCGGCGCGGCACGCGCGCCCGCACGCACGTCAAGGCTGCCGACCGCCTCGTGCAGCAGCTCGAGCGCGACGCGGTGGACGTCCCGGTCCCGCCGCCGACGCTCACGTTCCCCGACCTGCCGTCGGTCCCGCCCGACTGGCCCGGCGGCCCGCTGCTCGACCTGCGCGCGCCGCGCGTGGCCGGCCGGCTCGACCTGCCGGGGCGCCGGGTCGAGGTGCCGCCCGCCGGTCGCCTGCTCGTCACGGGTCCCAACGGCTCGGGCAAGTCGACGCTCCTCGCGGCGCTCGCGGGCGCCGTCGCGCTCGACCGCGGCACGCGCGACGTCGGCCCGCACGTGCGCCTGGGCGTGCTGTCGCAGGAGGGGCCCGCCGAGCACGTCGCCGCGCCGGCGCCCGGCGAGGCACCCCTGACGGCGTTCGACGCGTACGCGCGGCACGCGCTGCGGCTGCTGGACGCGGGGGTCCTGGACCCGGACCGGCTCGTGCCCGTCGCGGCCCTCGGGCTGCTGACCGAGGCGGACCTGGAGCGCCCGCTGCGCGAGCTGTCGCTCGGTCAGCGCCGGCGGTTCGACCTCGCGTGCGCGCTGCTCGCGGCACCGCACGTGCTCGTCCTCGACGAGCCGACCAACCACCTGTCGGTCGGCCTGGTCGACGAGCTGACGGCAGCGCTGCGTGCGACGTCCGCCGCGGTCGTCGTCGCGACGCACGACCGTGCGCTGCGCGCGGACCTGGCGGACTGGCCCCAGCTCGCGCTCGGCTGACCGGTCAGGGCAGCCGGCCCACCCAGGCCATGGCCTGCCGCAGCAGCAGGCCCTGGCCGCCGTTCATCTCGACCTGGACGGCCTCGGTGCACGCCTCCTCGGGCGTGAGCCACGCGAGGTCGAGCGCGTCCTGCTGGGGCCGGCAGTCACCGGTGACGGGCACGACGTACGCGAGCGACACCGCGTGCTGGCGGGGGTCGTGGTACGGGGTGACCCCGGGCGTGGGGAAGTACTCGGCGACGGTGAACGGCTGCGGCGAGGCGGGCACCTGGGGCAGCGCCATCGGGCCGAGGTCCTTCTCGATGTGCCGCAGCAGTGCGTCGCGCACGCGCTCGTGGTGCATGACGCGGCCGCTGACGAGGGCGCGGGACATGACGCCCTCGGGCGTGACGCGCAGCAGCAGGCCGACCGCGACGACGTCGCCGGAGTCGTCCACGCGCACGGGCACGGCGTCCACGTAGAGGATCGGGATCTGGGCGCGGACGGTGGCGATGTCCTCACGGCTGAGCCAGCCGGCGGGACGCTCGGGGTCGCGGGGGAACTCGGCGGACGCGGTCACCGTGCAGTTCTACCGCGTGCCGGGGGGCGTGCGCCCGACCGCCGCGCGCGACGCCGCTCACGTCCCGTGCCGGTCACGCCCCGGGACCCGGCGGCCGCAGCCCGTGCGGGGAATACCTCGGCGTCCGCGGACGCTGTACCGCACGCAACCGCCAGGAGGGAAGACACATGGCCACCACAGCGCTGACCGTCGACACGATCGCGGAGACCATCAAGGACAACGACATCGTCCTCGTCGACTTCTGGGCGTCCTGGTGCGGCCCGTGCCGCCAGTTCAGCCCGGTGTTCGAGGCGTCGTCCGAGCAGCACCCGGAGATCGTCCACGCGAAGGTCGACACCGAGGCCGAGCAGCAGCTCGCCGCGGAGCTGCAGATCACCTCGATCCCCACGCTCATGGCGTTCCGCGACGGCATCCTCGTCTTCAACCAGGCCGGTGCCCTGCCCGGGCCCGCGCTGGAGCAGGTCGTCACCGCGGTGAAGGACCTCGACATGGACGAGGTCCGCGCGCAGATCGCCGCCCGGCAGAGCGCGCCCGCCGGCGCCTGAGCCGTCGCGCGGCCACCCGCAGCACCACCTGAGAAGGGCGTCCGCCGCACGCCGGGCGCCCTTCGGTGCGTCCGGCGAGGGGCGCGAGGGGGTCGTGCGGGGACGCCACGGAGCGGGGACGAGCCCCTGCAGCGGCCGTGTGGTGCGGGAGACGGGAGTCGAACCCGCACGCCCTCTCGGGCACCAGGACCTAAACCTGGCGTGGCTGCCGTTTCACCACTCCCGCGGCCGGTCGAGTCTGGCACACGCGTGCGCGCGCGCCCCCGACCGGGCAGTCGTCCGGACGGGAGGTGTCAGCCCAGGCCGAGGTCGCGCCGCAGCTTGGCGACGTGCCCCGTCGCGCGGACGTTGTACTGCGCCAGCGCGACCGTGCCGTCGGGGTCCACGACGACCGTCGAGCGGATCACGCCCGTGACCGTGCGCCCGTAGCTCTGCTTCTCGCCCCAGGCGCCCCACGCCTCGAGCACGGCGTGCGACGGGTCCGACGCGAGCGGGAACGTCAGCTGCTCCGTCTCCGCGAACGCGGCGAGCTTCTCCACGCCGTCCGGCGAGACGCCGACCACCGCGTAGCCCGCGCCCTGCAGCGACGCCAGGGAGTCGCGGAAGTCGCACGCCTGCTTCGTGCAGCCGGGCGTGCCCGCGGCCGGGTAGAAGTACACGACGACGTGCTGCCCGCGCAGCGCGGACAGCGTGACGCTGCCGCCGTCCGCGGTCGGCAGCGTGAAGTCGGGGGCGGTGTCGCCGACGGCGAGGCGGGGCACGGGCGCTCCTGGGCGTGAGGGTGGGGACGGGACGCCGACCACCCTACGTGCGGCGGGTAGCGTCGGCGGCGTGAGCGCACCGACCCCCGACGGCACGGCCGACCTGCCGATCCGCATGCTGAACGACCGCCTCCTCGTGGCCCTCGAGGGCGACCCGGCGGAGCGCCGGTCCACCGCGGGGATCGTCATCCCGGCCACCGCGGCCATGGGCAAGCGCCTCGCGTGGGCGGACGTCGTCGCGGTCGGGCAGCACGTCCGCCAGGTCGAGGTCGGCGACCGGGTGCTCTTCGACCCCGAGGACCGCGCCGAGGTCGAGCTCGCCGGCCGCACGTACCTGCTGCTGCGGGAGAAGGACGTGCACGGCGTGGCGGAGCCGCGCGGGACGGGTGAGGGAACCGGTCTGTACCTGTGACGTTGGACCGGGAGGGTGGCGTCCCGCGCCGCCCCGGCGCCCGCGAGGCGCATGATGGTCGCGCCGCACGACGCGCGGCGCGGGGACGACCTGGGACGAGGTGACGCGGTGGACGAGCAGCGGACGACCCCGGAGGGCGTGCCGCCGGAGGACGTGCCGACGGACGGCGTGGTGTCGAACGGCACGGACGCGGCGCTGCCGCCGTCGGTGCAGGCCCTCGAGGAGGCCGTCGGTGCGCGCGGCGTCGACGCGACGCAGCACGCCCAGGAGCTGCTGGCGGAGCACGTGCCGCTCGCCCTGCTCGTCGACCTGCTGACGCCCACGGGCGACACGTCCGCCGACCTGCTCGCGGCCGAGGGCCTGCCCGACGACGCGTGGTGGCAGGACGGGGACGACACGCCGGCCGGCACGCCCGCGCACGACGGCCGGGACGCGTCCGACGAGGTCACCGAGCCGCCGGTCCCCTGACGGGCGTCGCCGCGGCCGGCTGCGGCGCCGGGCGTGAGTGTCGTCACAGCAGGCGCCTCCTGGCGGGTACGGGTTCGCAACCGGCGCCCCGGTGCTGTTAACCTCTACGAGCCGCGCGCCTCTAGCTCAACTGGCAGAGCAGCTGACTCTTAATCAGCGGGTTCCGGGTTCGAGTCCCGGGGGGCGTACCAGCCACGAAGCCCCGTCAGGTCACCGACCTGGCGGGGCTTCGTCGTCCCCGTCGACGGTCGCGCCCGCCGACGCGCCGCCTGTCCCCGCCGACCCGCCCTTGCGCACCGTGGTGCCCGGCGGCCGCGCCTGCGACCCTGTCGGGACGGCGGCGCCGCCGCCACGAGGAGGAGGCAGCGTGAGCAACGAGGTACGGGAGTTCGACGTCGTGGTCCTCGGCGCCGGCGCGGTGGGCGAGAACGCCGCCGACCGGGCGTCCCGCACGGGTCTGTCCGTCGCGCTCGTCGAGTCGCAGCTCGTGGGCGGTGAGTGCTCGTACTGGGCGTGCATGCCGTCGAAGGCGTTGCTGCGACCGGGTGACGCGCTGGCCGCCGCCCGCGACGTGCCGGGTGCGTCGGCCGCCGTCACCGGGAACGTCGACGTCGCCGCGACGCTCGCGCGCCGTGACGAGGTGACGTCGCACTGGGACGACGACGGCCAGGTCGCGTGGGTGGAGGGCGCCGGGCTCACTCTGCTGCGCGGGCACGCCCGCCTCACCGGTCCGCGCGAGCTGGTGGTGACGCACGAGGACGAGGACACGCGTGTCGTCGCCCGGCACGCGGTCGTCGTCGCTACGGGCTCGGTCGCGGCCGTGCCGTCGGCGGGCGGGCTCGCCGACGTGCGCCCGTGGACGAGCCGCGAGGCGACGAGCGCGCACACGGTGCCCCCGCGCCTCGCCGTGGTGGGCGGCGGGGTCGTCGGCGTGGAGATGGCGACGGCGTTCGCCGACCTCGGCAGCGACGTCACGCTGCTCGTCCGGGGCGACCGGCTGCTGCCGCAGGCGGAGCCGTTCGCGGGGGAGGCGCTCGCGCACGCCCTCACCGAGCGGGGTGTGCGCGTCGCGCTCGGCGCGTCGGTCGTCGCGGCGACGCGCGACGACGCCGGCGTGCACCTCACCGTGGAGCACGCCGCGTCCGGCGGCACGTCGGCGGGCAGCACCGAGCAGGTCGACGCGGACGAGGTCCTCGTGGCCACGGGCCGGCAGCCGAGCACGGAGGACCTGGGGCTCGAGACGGTGGGCCTGACCCCCGGAGCCGCTCTCGAGGTCGACGACGCCCTGCAGGTGCGCGGCGTCGACGGCGGCTGGCTGTTCGCCGTGGGCGACGTGACGGGCCGCACGGGCACCACGCACCAGGGGAAGTACGACGCACGCGTCGTGGGGGACGTCGTCGCGGCGCGCTTCGACCCGCGCCCCGCCGGTGCGGATCCGGGCCCGGCGGTGCCGCGCGGGCTGTCGCGCGCCGGCGAGGCGGGTGCGGGCCCGTGGAGCCGCTACCGCGCGACCGCGGACACCGCGGCGGTCCCGCAGGTCGTCTTCACCCGGCCGCAGGTCGCCTGGGTCGGCCGGACGGAGGCGCAGGCGCGGGAGGCGGGCCTCGACGTCGGCGTCGTCGGCTACGACCTCGGCGCCGTCGCGGGCGCGACCGTCACCGGCGAGCACTACGCGGGCCGCGTGCAGGTCGTGGTCGACCGGGCCCGGGACGTGCTGGTCGGCGCGACGTTCGTCGGCCCGGACGTGGCGGACATGCTGCACGCGGCGACGGTCGCGGTCGTGGGGGAGGTGCCGCTGGACCGGCTCTGGCACGCCGTGCCGTCGTACCCGACCCTCAGCGAGGTGTGGCTGCGGCTGCTGGAGCAGGACGGCCGCTGACCGGGCGCCGACGCGCCGGCGGAACGCCGCGGGGCGGGCACGTCCGTGGACGTGCCCGCCCCGCAGGGCCCGTGCGAGGTCAGTCGCCGTCGGCCGCGAGCGACCCGTCGGACGACAGGACGAGCCCGATCGCCGCGTCGCCCTGCCGCACGGCCGCACCGATCAGCGAGAGCTCGTACGACCGGAAGTCGGCGATCTCGAGGCCGTAGGTCTCCTGGAGGCCGAGCTGGCAGAACGGGCGCTCGGGGCACTCGGGCGGCCCGGCGAGCACGAGCCCGCCGCACGTCTCGGCCAGCTCGGACAGCGTCTCGACGCCGTGCTCCTGCGCGAACTCCGCCGTGACGGCGAAGGCGTTCTGGTCCTGCGCGGCCGACGGCGCGCCCACGACGAGACCGCTCTGCTCGGCGAGCGGGGTCAGCGCCGCGACGGTCTCGTCGACGTCGGACGTCGCGCCGGACTCCGCGTCGGGGCCGTTCACCTGCGACCCGAGGTAGGTGGTCAGCGTCGCGGCGTACTCGGGCACCACGGCCAGCGTGCCGTCCTGCAGCGCGGGCAGGTAGGTCTCGCGCGAGCCGATGCTCTGCGCCTGGGCGTCGAACCCGGCGCTGCGCAGCACCTCCGCGTAGACCTCGGCGAGCGTGAGGCTCTCGGAGAAGTTCGCGGCACCGACCGTGAGCGCCACGCCCGCGCCGGTCTGCTCGTCCGCCGCCAGCCCCTCGTCCGTGACGAACTCGCGAGCCACCTCGCTCGACGTGCGGCGGTCGATGTCCACCGCCTTGTTGAGCTCGATGAGCGTCTCGGTGTCCAGCGCCGCCGACACGGAGTCGAGCAGCTCGAGGACCACGGGGTGGTCCTGCGCGACCTGGGCGTTGACGGCCGGGATCACGTTGTCGGCGTTCTGCAGGCCCTGGTCGTCCTCGAGCACGACGAGGCTCTCGCCGGCGACGGGCTCGCAGGTGGCGAGGCCCGAGGCGCTCGTGGCGGACGTCTCCGCCTCGCCGCCGCCGGACCCCGGCGCGCCGCAGCCGGCGAGGGCGAGGGTCGCGACGGCGAGCGCGGCGAGCGTGGTGGTGCGGGTGCGCCGTGTGCGCATGGGCTGCTCCTGTCGGTGGGGCGTCGGTCCGGTCGCGGGGGCGGACGGCGTCCGCCGTCGGGCGGCGCGGTGGCGCGTCGTGTCACGACGCACGGCTGCGCCCATTCGACCCGGTCACCGCGGGCTCGGCAACCGCGGTCGCGCGCGCCGGGGTGGTGCGGCGGCGTGCACGCCGGCCGGTGGCGGCGCGGTCGCGGCTGCGCAGGCCCGCCGGGGTGACCGCCCGCTCGACCAGCGCGAGCACCCCCTCGACGAGCAGGCACAGCGCCGCCACCAGCAGGCCGCCGGCGAGGGCCTGGCCGTAGCGCTGGGTGCCGAAGCCCGTGACGACGACCGTGCCGAGGCTCGTGCCGCCCACGAGCGCCGCGAGCGGTACCGTCGCGAGGACCTGCACCGCGCCGGTCCGGATGCCGGCCGCGACGAGGGGCACCGCGTTGGGGATCTCGACCGACCGCAGCACCCGTGCCGGCGACATCCCGAGCCCGCGCGCCGCGTCCCGCGCCGCCGGGTCGACGCCGGCGACGCCCGTCACCGCGTTGGCCAGCACGGGCGGCACGGCGAAGACGGCGCAGGCCACGGCGGTCGCGCCGTTGCCGAAGTAGCCGCTCGCGGCGAGGAGCATGAGCAGCGCGAGCGTCGGCAGCGCACGCGTCGTGTTCGCCACGACCACGCCGACCGTCGCGCCCCGGCCGCGGTGGCCGAGCCACAGACCGAGCGGCAGCGCGACGACGAGCGCGAGCAGCACCGCGACGGCGGACACCTGAAGGTGGTCGACCGTGAGCGCGAGGACGCCCCGCCGGCCCGTCCAGTTGAGCGGGTCGTTGAGCCAGACGAACGCCTCGTTCAGGACGTCCACGCGGCCTCCTCGCCGGGACGGGGCCGCGCTGCCGTGCCGTCGCGACGAGCGCGGCCGCGAGCACGTCGCCGTCCGCGGGGGTGCGACCGGTCACCTGCACCAGCACCTCGGC